>CAVATZ010000004.1:0-33562 GCA_963591655.1 Clostridiales bacterium | reverse complement strand
TGCTTTTCCGCCTCTGCCTGCTGCTTCTGGTATCTTTCCTCCGCCTGCAGTCGATCCACGATCTTCTCCATCAGCTGCCGCTTCAGGTAGACATCAAAGCCCAGCTCGCAGAGAAAGGCAAAGAGCTGCAGCTCCTCCCGATCCTCGGAAGAGAGCTCAGCGGCTTTTCCGTCCTGAAAGGTTTCCTCTGCGGTGTCGAACTTCGCCTTCACGTCCTGAATTAGGCTGTCCATCTGCGCATCCTCGAGGGAAAAGACCTCTTCGTAGATGTCCTGCAGGTGGGAAGCGCCGTCATTAGCCGAAAAATACTTCTCGTTCAGCGGCTTCAGGATGGTTTCGATGTCCGTGAGCGAAAGAATCCCCTTATAATAGTAGATGAAGAGCAGCATCAGCATGTGCTCCCGGGAATAGCGCTTCTTTACCGGCGGCGGCAGAAGCTTGTTCTTCGCATAGTTATTGATCATGGTCTTGGTCAGCGCCTTGTCCTCATCGTGCCGCTTCATATTGCGGAGATGCTCGTCCATAAAGGCTGTGACCTGGTCCATGTACAGGGAAATGGAGGGGATTTCATCCGCATCGATGTGCTGAAGACCCTCCAGATATTGAATTAATTCCTTTAAAATTTCGTTGTTCATAAGCCGAATTATAGCACGGAGGCGTTTATGCCGCAAGACATAGTTTTCTAAACCATGTGGCAAATCGGACGAACATATGTTATAGTAGCGAAACATCAAGTAAAAGGAGCTGTGCATGGAAAATCTGGAAAAGATTCTGAACAAGGAGCAGGCGGAGGCGGTCCGCTGTACGGAGGGGCCGCTGCTGGTGCTGGCAGGTGCCGGAAGCGGAAAAACCCGGGTGCTGACCTACCGCATCGCTTATCTTATAGAAAACTGCGGTGTGGAGCCCTGGAATATTCTGGCCATCACCTTCACGAACAAGGCGGCAGGGGAAATGCGAGACCGCGTGGATCAGCTGGTGGGGCAGAGAGCCGGCGAGGTGTGGGTTTCCACCTTCCACAGCATGTGCGTGCGGATTCTGCGGCGGCATATCGAGCTTATCGGTTATACGGGCGATTTTTCCATCTATGATGCAGATGATCAGCGTACCGTGATGCGGCAGGTGCTGAAGACCCTGAACGTCGATCCGAAGCTGCTGAAGGAGCGGCAGGTGCTGGCGTTGATTTCTTCCGCTAAAAATGAAGGCACGGATCCGGAGCAGTTTCAGAAGGATGCGGGCGGGGATCTTCGGATGCGGCGGATTGCAGACTGCTACCGGGAGTACGAGAAGCAGCTGAAGGCGAACAATGCGCTGGACTTTGACGATCTGCTGCTGAAGACCGTGGCGCTGTTTCAAAAGGCACCGGAGGTGCTGAAGTATTACCAGCAGCGCTTCCGCTATATTCTGGTGGATGAGTACCAGGACACCAATGACATTCAGTTTCAGCTGGTGCACCAGCTGGCAGACCGCTACCGGAATATCTGTGTGGTGGGAGACGACGACCAGAGCATCTATGCTTTCCGCGGCGCAAATCTGGAGAACATCCTGTCCTTCGAGAAAAACTATCCCGGCGCGAGGGTGATCAAGCTGGAGCAGAATTATCGCTCTACCCAGCGCATACTGGACACGGCCAATGCTGTCATCAGCAACAACACGGGACGGAAGGAAAAGCGTCTCTGGACCGCGAAGCAGGGCGGGGAGCCGGTACGCTTTCGGGAATATGAGAGCGCGAAGGATGAGGCGGAAGCCGTCATCCGTGAGGCCCAGAGCTGCGGACGTCCTTACCGGGACCAGGTGGTGCTGTACCGCACCAATGCCCAGTCCCGTCTCATGGAGGAGCAGTGCGTCAAATACAACGTTCCCTATCAGGTGGTGGGCGGTGTGAACTTCTACCAGCGGAAGGAAATCAAGGACATTCTGGCCTACATGAAGGTGCTGTCCAATGACGCGGACGATGTGGCCTTTGAGCGCATCATCAATGTGCCGAAGCGGGGCATTGGTGCCACCAGCATCCAGAAGCTGCGAAGCTACGCACAGCAGGAAAATGTCTCTCTGCTGCAGGCGGCTGCCCACGGGCCGGAGGCCGGCATCGGCGGCAAGGCAGCGAAGGAGCTGGAGAAGTTTGTGCATATGGCCACGGAATGGCAGCGGCATCTTCGCGCGGCAGGACTTATGGCAGAAGCGGCAGAGCCGGGTATGGAGGGCAGCTTCACTTTGCGGGAGCTGATCGAAGCCATCCGGGATGACACCGGCTACGGCATGGAGCTCCGAAGCGAGGGAGAAGTGGAGGCGGAAACCCGCTTCCAGAACATCGAGGAGATCATATCCAAGGCGGCGGATTACCAGGCCCAGGCAGACGCGCCGAAGCTGTCGGAATTTCTGGAGGAGGTTTCCCTGGTGGCGGATCTCGACCGGAAGGATGACAGTCAGGATGCCCTTACGCTGATGACGCTGCATGCGGCGAAGGGCCTGGAGTTTCCGAAGGTCTACCTCGTGGGCCTCTCGGAGGGACTCTTCCCCGGCTTCCGTTCCATCGGAGAGCCGGAGGAGCTGGAGGAGGAGCGGCGGCTCTGCTATGTGGGCATTACCCGGGCGGAGCAGGAGCTTTGCATGAGCTCGGCGCGCTCCCGCATGGTGAACGGCGAATATCTGACACTTCTCCCCAGCCGCTTTGTGGACGAGATGCCGGAGGAGGTGGAAAAGCGGCTTCTGTACCAGCCGAAACGGAACCGGGATGTGGATGACGGAGATTTTTCCTTCCGTACAGAGAGCCGGGAGCGTTTGAGCGGATCTTTCTTCGCGGGCTTCGGGGGCAATGCCTTCGGCGGTACTTTCCCGGGCGGCAGCGGCATCAGCGGCGGCGCTGCAGCATTTTCCTACGGTGCCGGGCGTCAGAAAAGCAGCCTCGGTGCGAAGGGGAGTCGGAAATCCGGCAGCGGCATTCCGGCATATCTTAAGAAGGGCGCGGAAATGCCGGCGCTGACCAGTCTGGACTATGCCGAGGGCGACCGGGTGAAGCACGTCAAATTCGGCGTCGGTACGGTCTCCAAAATCGAAGAGGACAAGAAGGATTTTAGGGTCACGGTGCAGTTTGACAGCTGCGGACAGAAGAAAATCTATGCCCGCTTTGCGAAGCTTGAGCGGATATGATACACTGATGGGAAAGAAAAGAAAAATACCTGCCGAAGGGCGGAGAATTTCAGGGACAAAAGGAGGACACTATGGACCGTTTTGATTTACAGGCACTGCGGAGCAATGCAAGAGATGCAAGAGAGCATGTAGAGGAGCTTCTGAACCGGGCAAAGCTGGCGGAGCTCATCGAGAAGCGGAAGGAGGACGATCGCTTCAAAAATACCGTACTGACCATTCTGGCCGTGATCGGTATCGTGGCAGCCGTTGCCGGCATTGCCTATGCGGTATATTGCTTTATGGCACCGGATTATCTGGAGGATTACGAGGACTACGATGAGGATGCGGACGAGGATACCGTACCTGAGGCTTAAACTATGACATTGTGTACAAATGCCGGAAAGTGCGGCGGATGCTTCTATCAGGGCGTTCCCTATGAGGAACAGCTCACCATTAAGGAACAGGGCGTCCGTGAGCTGCTGACACCGGTGATTCGAAACGACTATCTTTTTGAGTCCATTGTTCCCTCGCCGATTTCCACCGGCTACCGGAACAAAATGGAATTTTCCTTCGGCGATCAGGAAAAGGACGGCCCGCTGACGCTGGGACTCCATCAGAAGAAGAGCTTTTTCAACATTCTGAACACCGATGACTGCCAGCTGCCCCACCCGGATTTCGGGGCGATTCTGACGGCCACCCGGGAGTATTTTTCCGGTCTTGGCATCGGCTATTTCCATAAGCGGAGCCACAGCGGCTACCTTCGGCATCTTCTGGTGCGCCGGGCCATCAAAACCGGGGAAATTCTGGTGGACCTTGTGACCTCCACGCAACTGGCGGAGCTGGACGCGTTGGCGCTGCCGACATTTTCGCAGGATAATGTCGGCGATGCGGATCTGCTGGCCTCGGGCCGGGAGCTGCAGGTCCTTCTGGGCTGGAAGGAAGCGCTGCTGCAGCTTGAAGCGGCAGGAAAGCTCGCCGGGCATTTTGCGGGAGTACTGCATACCAGAAACGATTCCCTGGCGGATGCCATCAAGGATGACGGCACGGAGGTGCTGTATGGAGAGAGCTTTTTCTATGAGGAGCTGCTGGGACTTCGCTTCCGCATCACACCCTTCTCCTTCTTCCAGACCAATTCCCTGGGCGCGGAGAAGCTGTACAGCAAGGTGCGGGAGTATGCCGGCTTCGAGGAGATGCAGAGGAGCGGCGAGAAGCCGGTGATCTATGATCTCTATTCCGGCACAGGCACCATCACGCAGCTGATGAGCGCCGTGGCGCGCCAGGCGGTAGGCGTGGAGATCGTGGCCGAAGCGGTGGCGGCAGCCCGGGAGAATGCCCGGCTGAACGGCATCGACAACTGCGACTTCATTGCCGGAGATGTGCTGAAGGTGATCCAGGAGGGCGGCGAGCTTCGGAAGGAGGACGGCAGCCTGGAGGAGGCACCGCGGCCGGATCTCATCATTCTGGATCCGCCCCGAGACGGCATCCATCCCAAGGCCCTGCGGAAGATCATTGACTACGGGGTAGAGCGGCTGATCTATGTGGCCTGCAAGCCCCAGAGCCTGGCCCGGGACCTGGTGCCCCTGCAGGCCAGCGGCTATGTGGTGGAGAAGGTATGTCCCGTGGACATGTTCCCCCAGACGAATAACTGTGAAGTGGTCTGTGCCCTGCGCAAGAGCTTGACATGATAATTCCCCTTAGCCAACCGGTGGTCCACTGGACTATATCCTTCTCACTGAGTTTCCCAGCTGGAGCTGCCAGCCGAGGTCCCGGTCGCTGCAGGTCTGGTGGCTGAGGAGTGTCGTGATGCGTTCTGCAGCCGCTTCCGGCAGTGTTTCCGGCTTGTGGGCCAGTGAGGAAATGATGATGGGCCCGGATTCCCGGAGGTAGCTCGCGTCGAAGCTGACCAGGCTGAGCTCCTCCGGTACGGAAATTCCCATTTCGGAGGCAATACGTAAAATTTCATAGGCCAATCTGTCGTTATAGCAGACCAGTCCGGTGCAGGAGGAGAGAAAACGCTCCAGCAGCTGCCGGCTGGTCTTTTTTTCGCGGGGATCAAAGAGGAGATCCCAGCTGCGGCCGGTGAGCTGCAGAGTTTGCTCCTGCCCGAAGGGGAGCCCGTAGTCCCGCAGCGCACAGAGGAAGCCATAGCAGCGTTCCATGCCCTGCTGCGTATCGGTGCGGAAGATGCCCCGGATCCGGCGGTGGCCATGCTCGTAAAGGCTTCGCACCAGCATGGCGGCGCCGCCGGCATTGTCCTCATGGAGACAGTGCTGACCGCGAATGTTCGGGCTCTTCGCAAAGAGAAAGAGCAGGGAGGTGCCGGCAGCAGAGAGAGCATCATACAGCGGTGCGTTGGGGCTGGGCAGGGCAGAGAAGCCCTCTGTCAGAAGCGCCCGGGGCGGCGTTTTCAGCATGTCCTCCAGGTGAGCCCGTTCCCGCATGAAATCCCCCCGGTTTTCCAGAAGCCGGAGCGTGAAGCCCCTTCCGGAGAGGCTGCGGTTCAGAGCGCCGTAGATGCCGGGAAAGATGTATTCGTCCGGTGAGGCCAGCATGACAGATACCTGGTTGTCCGTGGGCCGGGGCTTGAGGCCTGTGAGGAAAATGCCGCTGCCCTGACGGCTGTGCAGAAGTCCCCGGTCGGTGAGAAGGGCAATGGCCTTCCGCACCGTCTGCCGGCTCATGCCGTAGTGCTGACAGAGCTCCTTTTCAGTGGGGAAATGCAGTGTTCCCCGGTCCAGGCAGCTTTCGATTTCCTTTTCCAGCGCCTTTAAGAGCAGCTCGTATTTTTTCATAGAGCTTCTTCCTTTCGTGAAGCGATGCGGTACTAAACAGTTACCGATTTTTTGCCTTGCTGCAGCAAGAAAAATTTCCTGCCGATTTGTTTGATGAATCGGAAATTTTTCCTTTTTTGAACGGACAGGGCATTATTTTGTTGATAAAGCAGAAAAAGCTTGGAAATTTTTATGGAGATCTGCTTTTCTTTTTGCAAATATCTGAAAATAACATCCAAAAATGTGGTGAAAATGCACCTGCCTGCGAAATTTGTATTTTTATTGTAGCATCGAAGCGCGTATTTGTCTTGTTCGATTTGACGAAACCACAGCACATTGACGAAAAGAAATTGAAAATAAAGCCAAAATCTGTGAAAATGAGTACATCAAAAGAAGAGCAGAGCGGCTCTTCCAAAACAACCACTATTTAGGAGGGTACTATGAAAAAACAGTTTGGCGCGATCATGGTCGCAGCAGCAATGGCAACAACAGCTCTGGCAGGATGCGGAAGCTCCAGCTCGACGACAACAACAGAGGCTGCTAAGGCAGAGGAGACCACGGTCGCTTCGACAGAGGAAGCTGTAGAGAAGGTCACAGAGGCCGCTAAGGAGAACACCTCCGGCGAGCTCATCACAGTCGGCTTCTCACAGGTTGGACATGAGTCTGATTGGCGTACTGCTTCCACCAATTCCGTTAAGGAAGCTTTTTCAGAGGCCAACGGCTTCGATCTTCAGTTTGTAGACTGTGACAACGATTCCGAGGCACAGCTGACCTCCGTACGTAACTTCATTCAGCAGCAGGTTGACTACATTATCATCGACCCGATCGTTTCCACAGGCTGGGACACTGTACTGACAGAGGCACAGGATGCGGATATCCCGGTTATCGTCATTGACCGTACCATCGATGACTCCGACAAGTACACTGCATGGATCGGAACAGAGACCAAGAACGAGGGTCTGGCAGCAGGCGCTTGGCTGAAGGAGTATGTAGCCGCTAAGGGCATCGATGATGTCAACATCCTCGTCATCTCCGGAACCACAGGTTCTTCCGCACAGATCGGACGTTCTACCGGCTTTGATCAGTATGTAGAGTCCGAGGGCTGGAACAAGCTGGATGAGCAGACCGGTGACTTCACACAGGACGGCGGACAGAAGGTTATGGAGTCCTATTGCAAGTCCTATGAGGGCAAGTTCAACGTTGTAGTTTGCCAGAACGATAATGAGGCTTTCGGTGCCATCGATGCCATGAAGGCAGCCGGCGTTTCCTACGGTGCTGACGGCGATGTCATTGTGATTTCCTTCGATGCATGTAAGGCTGGTCTTCAGATGGTTCTGGACGGCGACATCAACGCAGACTTCCAGTGTAACCCGCTGCAGGGACCGGATTGTGCAACGATCGTTAAGCAGATCGCGAACGACGAGTCCTTCGAGAAGACAACCTTCATGTCCGAGCCTTGGTACGCACATGATGACACTGTAAAGAGCGTAACTTATACCAATGCAGCCGGCAACGAAGTAACAGAGGATATGATCGTTGTTGATCAGGCTATCGTTGATGCTGGTTACTAATTAAAAAAATTCCTGATGGAGTGTTGCTTCTTAAGCAGATACTTAACAAGGGATCTGAATCAAAGTGGGAGGCGGGCGCATCAAACCGCCTCCCCTTTTCCAACTACGGAAGGATAAAACGATATGGCTAAAGAAGAAAATGTGCTGATCAAAATGCGAAATATCACGAAGACCTTTCCGGGTGTAAAGGCACTGGATCATGCCCAGCTGACGCTCCGTAAGGGAGAAATTCATGCACTGATGGGAGAAAACGGTGCAGGAAAGTCCACCATTATCAAATGTCTGACAGGCGTCTATGAGCGTGACGAGGGCGAGGTGTACATGGACGGCGTGGAGGGAAATATCCATAACCATTCCACCATGGATGCCCAGAACATCGGTATCGCAACGGTATATCAGGAGGTTAACCTCTGCCCGAACCTGAGTGTGGCGGAGAACCTGTTCATTGGCCGTGCGCCCCAGACGAAGTTTCACACGGTGGACTGGAAGACCATGAACCGGAAGGCGCAGGAGTTGATGGACAGCCTGCAGATCGAGGTGGATGTGACCAATACACTGGAAAATTATTCCATTGCCATCCAGCAGATGATCGCCATCGCCAGAGCTGTGGACATGGACTGCCGGGTGCTGATTCTGGATGAGCCCACCTCTTCGCTGGACGACAATGAGGTAGAGAAGCTCTTCGGCATGATGAACAAGCTGAAGGAAAAGGGGGTAGGTATCCTCTTTGTTACCCACTTCCTGGAGCAGGTGTACGCGGTCTGCGACCGCATCACCGTCATGCGGAACGGCACTTTCGTGGGAGACTATCCCATTGCAGAGCTGCCGAGAGTGAAGCTCGTGGCTGCTATGCTGGGCAAGGATTTCGATGACCTGGCTTCCATCAAGAAGGAAGGCACCGAGGATGCGGCAAAGAATGCCCTTTGTTATCATGCAGAGGGGCTGAGCCATAAGGGAACCATCAAGCCCTTTAACTTTGACATTCATCAGGGTGAGGTAGTCGGCCTGGCCGGTCTCCTGGGCAGCGGACGCTCCGAGCTGGTGCGTTGTATCTACGGTGTCGACACGGCCCAGACCGGAAAGCAGGAGATGGGCGGCAAGGAGGTGCACATCAAGGCACCCATTGATTCCATCAAGCTGGGCATGGCGTATTTGCCGGACGACCGGAAGCTCGACGGCTGTATCGCCGGTTTGTCGGTGCGTGAAAACATTATCATCGCTTTGCAGGCCCGGAACGGACTCTTCAAGAAGATCCCCATGGCGAAGCAGAACGAAATTGCAGATAAGTTTATCAAGATGCTGCAGATCAAGACGGCATCCCGGGAGACATTGCTGGGACAGCTTTCCGGCGGTAATCAGCAGAAGGTGATTCTGGCCAGATGGCTGGCGACCGATCCGAAGTTGCTGATTCTGGACGAGCCGACACGAGGCATCGACATCGGAACCAAGACAGAGATTCAGAAGCTGGTGCTGCAGTTTGCAGAACAGGGAATGAGCGTGGTGTTTATCTCCTCGGAGATCGAGGAAATGCTGAGAACCTGCAGCCGTATCATCATTCTTCGAGACGGCGAGAAGGTGGGAGAGCTGGATTCCCATGAAGTGAATCTGACACAGGAAGCAGTCATGAATGCGATTGCAGGAGGTGAAAACGAATGAGTACCTTTAAAAAGCTGAAAAAGAATCCGCTTTTCCTTCCGGTGATATGTATGATCCTTGTGCTGCTGATCAATGTATTCAAGGATCCCGCCTTCTTCTCCATCGGTGTCAAAAACGGCGTTCTCTATGGACGTATCATTGATATTCTGAACCGCGGCAGTGAGATCGCCATCCTGGCGGTGGGTATGACACTGGTGGTGGCGGTTTCTGCCGGAACCGATATTTCCGTCGGCTCGGTAATGTCTCTCGCCGCCTGTGCGGGCTGCGTGATGCTGACGGGATTTGGCAACACCTCGGTGACCAGCATTATCCGCCCCATCTGGGTCGGCGTCGTGGTTGGCATCCTCTGCGGTGCGCTCTGCGGTGCATGGAACGGTGCCATGGTGGCCAAGCTGAAAATTCAGCCCATGGTGGCAACCCTGATTCTGTATACGGCTGCCCGGGCCATCGGACTTCTGCTTTGCTCCAACCAGATCACCTATATCCGGTATGAGCCCTATAAGTACCTCGGCAACTTCCTGCCGAACTGTCCGATCCCCACACCGATCCTGGTGACCATTGTGGTGCTGATCCTGGCGGAGCTGGTGCTGAAGAAGACCTCTCTCGAGCTCTATGTACAGTCCGTGGGCATTAACGGAAGAGCCTCCAAGATCTGCGGTATCAATTCCGATATGATCTGCTGGATCTGCTACATTATCTGCGGCCTCTGCGCCGGTATTGCCGGTATGGTGGCTTCCTCCAGAATTTACTCTGCCGACTCCAACAACATCGGCCTTAACTACGAAATGGATGCCATTCTGGCCGTGGCGCTGGGCGGCAACTCCCTCGGCGGCGGTAAGTTCAACATGGCGGGCTCCATCATCGGCGCTTATACCATCCAGACCATTACCACAACATTGCTGGCCATGGGCGTTTCCACAGACCAGGCACCGGTGGTGAAGGCCATCATCGTGGTATTGATCGTCGTGGTGCAGGCCCCGATCTTCAAGTCCTGGGTTGAGAAGAAGCTGCAGGCAAAGCAGGCAGCGAAGGAGGTAGCAGGATGAATGCAATGAAAAATACCCTGACGAAAAAGAAAAAGCTCAGCGGAAACAATCTCCTGCTGGTGATCACGATCATTCTCTTTGCCGTGATGTATGCCGGAGGCTGTGTGATTTATGCCGGCAAGGGCTTCATGCACTTCCAGACATTCCTGAATTTGTTGATCACCAATGCGGGTCTCATCTGCGTGGCCTGCGGCATGACCTGTGTTATGATCGCCGGCGGCATCGATATTTCTGTCGGTTCACTGATTGCACTTGACTGTATGATTCTGGCGGACGGCATGACAAACCATGGCTGGAATGCTGTCTTTGCTGTGGTATTCGTGCTGGTGCTGGGGCTGGTCTTCGGTACCGTACAGGGCTTCCTGGTGTCCTATCTGGAAATTCAGCCCTTCATCGTGACCATGGCGGGCATGTTCTTCGCCCGCGGCATGACCGCAGTCATCAATACGGAGCAGGTGTCCATCACAGAGGCAGCCAACAAGCTGTTCTACGGCTGGGCCAATGCCAAGATCCTTCTGCCGGAATGCCTCGGCTACATGGGCAAAAAGAAGATGATCGTTCCGTTCATTCGTCCTACAGTCATTGTGGCATTGCTGGTGGCCGTCATCATTTTCTTGGTGCTGAAGTATTCGAAGTTCGGCCGTGTGCTCTATGCCGTAGGCGGCAATGAGATGTCCGCCAGAATGATGGGCCTCAATGTACGGAAGACCAAGATGCAGGCCTATATCCTGTCCTCCTTCCTGTGCTCCATCGGCGGTGTGCTGTTCTGTCTGAACACCATGACCGGTGCCGTGACCCAGGCCAAGGGCTTTGAGATGAATGCCATCGCGTCAGCCGTGATCGGCGGCACACTCCTGACCGGCGGCGTCGGCAACATTATCGGTACCTTCTTCGGCGTGCTGATCACCGGTACCATCGATCAGCTGGTTATGACAAACGGCAAGCTGCTGTCCAGCTGGTCCAACATCCTGACCGCTGCGCTGCTGTGCTTCTTCATCCTGCTGCAGAGTATCTTTGCACTGCTGAAAAACCGCAGCAAATAAGGCCTGAATGGTCTCGAAAATTGTCTCAAAGGAGCAGATTTCACGCGAATCTGCTCTTTTTTTGTGTACAAATCCCCAAGGATACTTTACAATAGCACTGATTGTTCAGAAGGTCAGGACTCAGGCAAGAAGTGCCGCCGCCGCTGCGGATGCCCTGCCATCGGAACAGGAGAACAATAAAACAGAAACAAGAAAAGAGAGGGGAATGCATTTCTCGCCGCATCACAGAGACGAAGACGGCGGGATCGTTTTGTGCATTCTAGAGGATGAAACAGTGATTATTTTAGTGGACTTTGAAAACACACATGTGAACGGTATGGAGGGCTACACCTATCTGAATGAAACGGATACGGTGGTGGTATATTACAGCGACGAGAATTCTGCCGTTACCCGGGGCATGGTTGAGGATCTGAAGGAACGCGATGTGAATGTACGCATGGTGAAGCTGCTGAAGCAGCACGCCAACGCACTGGATATGTACATTGCATCCACAACAGGCATGTTCCTGGATACCGGTGAGAAGATCTGCATTGTCTCCAAGGACAAGGGCTATGCGGCGGTACGGGATTTCTGGCACAGCCTGCGGGGCGCGGAGATTCTGCTGGGCGAGACCATTGAGGAGTGCTTCCTGCATTCTGTGGCCAATGACGATCCCCGGATTCGCCGTGTGAAGGAGCGGAGCCAGAAGGCGCTGCTGACCAATGCCTTTGAGACCATGAACAAGATTCCGACCCGTCCTACACTGAGCCGGGCCAATGCGCGGAAGAGACGGAACGAGGAGCTGGACACCACGAGGAATCTGGAGCCGGTGGCCATTTTGCCGAATCCGCTGCTGAAGACAGTGCCGGCCCTTCCAGTTGCAGCGGAGACTGCAGAGGAGAGCCGTTCTGCGGTGACAGAAAATCTGCAGATTGAGGATGCGCTGCCGGTTTCCGTGGATAATGTCGGCGCTTCTGCCGGGGAGTCGGGCGCGTCTTCTCTGAATCGCGGCGGCTATACCAATCTGCGGCCGGAAAACAACCGGCGCAGCAACATCCGGAAGCAGGGCCGGGACAACCGTGACAACCGGAACGGTCGGAATCGAAATGACAGAAGAGAGCAGAATGAGGCGGTATTCTACGGTGAGGAGCGGATGCCGGAGACCGCGGACAGCAGAGCCGCTGAAAAGCAGCAGCGTCCGAAGGAAGCGCTGCAATCTGAGAAGAATGTACCCGCAGTAAAGGAAGCTGCCGTTGAAAATGAGCAGGACAGGCTGGCGGCAGAGGCCGAGAAGAAGACCACCATCCTCAACGAAAAGAAGAATACAGAGCGCGTGCTGCCTAGGATCAATAAGAACCAGATCAGCTATGTCTATGATCCGGCAACCGGCACCATGAAGCGTATGGAGCCGGAGACCGAAACCGAGGAGAAGGCAGAGACAAAGGCGGCAGCGGAAGAGGACACAAAGTCTCCTGAGGCAGAGGCTGTGACGAAGGCTGAGGATCACAAGGAAGAGGCAGAGCCGGCAGCAGAAACAGAGACAGAAGCTGAAGCAACGGAGGAAATGTCCGCAGAGAATGAGGCCGTTTCTCTGGAGGCCCTGGGCATCGTTCCCATGGAAGTGTTTGAAAAGTACGGTCCCGGTGTCAATACGCCGCACCAGTACTATGTGAAGCTGGTGAAGACCTTCGGCAAGGCGGTGGGCAAGGAAATTTTCAATGCCACCAAGAAGGAAATGCAGGCGGAGCTGAAGAGGAGAAAGCAGCTGCAGCAGGCGTCGGAGAGCACGGAGACAGAGGCTGCAGCAGAGACAGCCGCTCCGGCGGAGACGGCAGAAGCGACTGTGCAGTCCGAGGATGCGCCTGCAGAGGCTGCAGTGCCGGAGATGATCGAAGCTGCCGTGACAGAGACCGCGGAAGCGGAGATGATTGAAGAAGCTGAGGCAAATACTGATGAGACCGCTGAAGAGGAGCATCCCGTGGTGGAGGCACTGCCGGTTCATGTCGAGAACAATGCGATTGTCGTGACGGAAGAGAATGCCGATCAGGCGCCGGAAGCTGCTGTGGAGCCGATCGAGGCAACCGCTGCAGAGGCTGCCGGAAAGCCTGAAAATGCAGAGGTCAGTGAGGAAGAGGCGCTGGCGGCGGCACAGGCAGGCCGTTATGTGCAGCTCAGCATGGACTTTGCCGAGAACGGTGACATCAATGCCCTGACTGCGGAAGCGCCGACCGAGGAGAAGGCGGAGCCGCAGGCAGCAGAACGTACAGATGCTGCGGCAACACAGGAAATTGCTGCGGAAGCGGCACAGAACGCGCAGGAGGAGCCGGTGAATAAGCCGGCCCGGAAGAGACGGAGTCGGAAGCCGAAGGCAGAGGAAGCAGAAAAGACAGAGCAGCCGGAGAACGCTGCGGCAGCCGATGCCGCAGAGCCGGAGAAGGCGAAGAAGCCGACACGGAAGAGAACCAGCCGCAAGAAGGTGAAGACAGAGGGCGCTGAGGCAGAAGCAGCGGCAGAGGTCGAGGATGTAAAGGCAGCCGCTACGCCGGAGACGGCAGAGCCGAAGCCGGTCAGAAAAAGAGGCGGCCGCCGGAAGAAGGCTGAAGCCGCAGAAGCTGCACAGGCCGAGGCATAAGTTGGTTTAAAAGGACAAAGATAATAAGGGCAGAATTCTATGATTTGTAAGTATTGTAAAATGGAGGTTCCGGAGGGCTATCGTTATTGCCCGAACTGCGGACTGCTTCTCGATCTGGGGAAGCAGTTCACAGCCCCGGAGCGGAAATACACGATCCCGAAATATGAATATCAGCCGAAGAAAGCTGAGGCAGAAGCTGCTGCGCCGGAGACGACGCAGCAGTTTCTGCAGCCGCAGCATGAGGAGAGCACGGAGGAGGCAGAGGCCCGGCTGGAGCTTGAACTCAGAAAGGCATTGGAGAGAGATGCCCGTGCCCTGGCGGCGGCAGAGAAGAAGCCGACTGAGGCGGTGGAATTTTCGGATGAGGACTATGCCCAGGTGGAGCAGGACGACAGTCCCGATGCCATTGTGCTGGAGGAAAAGCAGTCTGCAGAGGCGCTGGTGGAGTCGGTGACGCTGGAAGCGACTGAAGCAGAGCCGGTACAGGCAGCAGAAGGCAACGAAGAGAAGACAGCGGAAACGGAAGCTGTTGCGGAGACGTCGTTGACAGCGGAGACTGTCGAGGAGCAGACAACGTCGGATACGTCTGCGGATGTGGAGCAGAAGCCGGAGGACGTTGAAGCGGAGACTGCGGCAGTGACAGCAGAAGTGACGGAATCGGAGGCGAATGCTGAGAATGCGGCAGAGGAAGCTGGCGATGCAGCTGCGGAAAGGGATGCAGCTGAGACGGATCAGGAGGCTGCAGAACTGGAAACAGCAAGTTTGTCCGGTGAAACCTCTGTACCTCAGGAAGCAGCTGTGACTGAGGAAGGTGCAGCGGAAGAAGGCAAAGCCGCGGAGGAAGCTGAGACCACGGGAGTGACAGAGGATGAGGCTTCTGAGACAGCTGTGGCTTCTGATGAAGCGGAAGCTGCAGAGGACGCAGGAGAGTCGGAGGCTGTGACAGAAACCGCTGAGCGTCCGGTGACAGTGGAAGATTCCGAAAGTGAAGAAGCTGTGACTGAGGAAGGCGTAGCGGAAGAAAGTAAAGCCGAGGAGAAAGCTGAGGCCGCGGAGGTGACAGAGGCCGAGTCTGCAACGGAGCAGGACGAGGCAAGTGCAGCAGTCCAGAAAGCTGTCGAAGGCGATACAGAAGAAATTGAGGTATCAACGGCAGAAGCAGAGCATCGTTCCGATCTGGAGGAGAGAATCGCGGCGCTGCTGCCGGATGACGGTCTGGACTCCACCAAGGTGGATGAGCAGGGAAATCCTGCCTTCGTCTGGGATGAAAACATCAGCTTCATGGAGGCCGTCAGCGAGAAGTCTGTGGGTGATTTTGCTGTGGAAGAGGATGAGAGAGCGGAGGCAGCTTTGACCGAAGAAGCAGAAGCCAAGGTCCCGGACGAATCCGATGCAGAGGATGCTGAAGCCACAGCTGTGGCCGAAACACAGACGGCCGCACCGATGCCGGAGATGACAGAACCGACGGAATCGGAGGCGGGAGCTGAAGCAAATGCAGCGGAGATCGTGTCTGAACCGATGTCGGAAGTAGAGACTGTGGCGGATGCATCGGCTGAAGCAGAAACAGTACCTGAGTCCGATGAGGTGGCTGCAGAAGAAACTGTAATGGTGGATGCTGCTGAGGTGACAGAAGCAGACACAGAGCCGGCAGCATCGGAAGACGCTTCCGAGACAGTCGAGGCAGTTGCGACTGATGAAGCAGAGGTGCTAACATCGGGCGAGTCTGAGGCAGAGAAAGCAGCGGAGGCTGCCGAAACCGAAGCACATGAACCTTGCCAGGAGAATGTTGCCGAAATCGAAACAAAAGAATCTCATCCGGCGGACATTGCTGAAGTCGAAACCCGGCACAGTGAGAAGCATGGCAGAAGGAAAAAACGCTTCCTGATCCCGCTGGCCGTTTGTGCCGTGGCGGCAGGTGCCATTGTGGTTTATCTGAATCTGCCGGCACAGCGTACAAGCCGTGCACTCAGTAAGGGCAGAAGCTATGTGGAGAGCAACAACTTCACGGCCGCAGTGCCGGTGCTGGAGAAGCTGCTGCAGACGCAGCCGGATTCGCTTGAGGTGCAATTGCTGCTGTCCGAGGCCTATGCCAATACAGACCGGCATGCGCAGGCAGTTGCTCTGCTGGAGGAGGCCAAGGCGGCATATCCGGACAATGCGGAGCTGCTGGAGAAGCTGGCGGAGCTGAATCCTACCGTTTCTGTCAGTGTGCCCTCCGGCTCGTACAGCGATCCCCAGAGTATTGCACTATCCAATGAAAAGGGATATGAGATCCGCTACCAGCTGAATGATGAAGCGGAGCAGACCTATGAGGACGAGATTCTGCTGTCCACCAACGGCGCGTTCACATTGTCCGCCTATGCAGTGGCCTCTGACGGTGCCAAGGGCGAGAGTGTAAGCATGAATTACACGATTCAGCTGGATCCGGACAAGTACCCGCTGGACCGGTTTGTGGATACCGCCGACGGCAGACAGTATATCGACGCTGACGGTGCCGTGCAGACGGGCTGGATGACCAAGGACGGCAAAACCTATTACTTCGATGAGAAGGGATATATGCTGATCGGTCTGCAGACCATTGAGGACAGCACCTATTTCTTCGATGCCGACGGCGTACTTTCTACCGGCTGGCAGCAGCAGGACGGTAAGTATTATTTCTTCGACGAGAAGGGCCAGATGCTCACCAGCACATGGATCGACAACCAGTATTATGTGGGTGCGGATGGGGCCATGCTGACGGATACCACCACGCCGGACGGTGTTTATGTCAATGCCCGGGGCCAGAAGAGCTTCGATGCGGCCGCGGAGTTTGCCAACTATCCCAATTCCATCGTTCAGGCGCACATCAGCACCAAGGTGGACAAGGGAGACTACTATGAGGTCTCCGCTTCAGTTTACCATCAGAAGACGGACAACAAGCCCACAGGTGAATCCTACGACATTACCCTGAAGGTGCTGAAGCACGCCAAGGTGCACTATCTCGACAACAATCTGCCGGATATCATTGCCTCCGATGCCTTCAGCTTCCTGAAGGAAATCGGCATGCAGAAGATTCAGCAGGACAATGACGGCTATGTCACAGAATTCAGCTTTGCCCTGGGTGAGAAGCGGAGCTGAGTTTCGTGAGGCAATAAGAGGAAGGCAGAAGGTGCGAAGCACTGTCAGAAAAAATCAGAAGGTACTGCGGCGCGGGCTCACAACAGGAACCTGTGCCGCCATTGCCGCGAAGGCAGCTGCTGAGAAGCTGCTGACAAATCAAACAGAAGCTGCCGCCGGGGTGCGTCTTCCCGGGGGCGAGCGGGTATCACAGCCGGTGTTCCCCTGGGGAGATGCCGGCTTTTATACGTTGAAGGATGCAGGCGACGATCCGGATGTCACCAACGGCACCCGAATCTGTGCCCGGGCCTTTTTCTTTTCGGAGGCCGCAGCACAAGAGCTGCCGGACCAATATTTCACGGATCCGGACTATCCGAGGATACGTCTGTATGGCGGTCCGGGAGTCGGCCGGATGACGAAGCCGGGGCTGAAGGAGCGGGTAGGGGAAGCTGCCATCAATCCGGTGCCCAGACGTATGATCTTTGAGGCGGTCTTTGAGGTGCTGGACCGCTCGGATTATGCGGGGCTTCTGGGAATTGAGATTTCCGTGCCGGAGGGAGAGACACTGGCGAAGCATACCTTCAATCCCCTGCTGGGCATTGTGGGCGGCATTTCGATTCTGGGCACCAGCGGCATCGTAGAGCCCATGTCGGAGCAGGCCATTGTGGATACCATAGAGGTGCTGCTGCAGCAGGAGAAAAATCTGGGGGCAGAAACGGCGGTTCTGGTGCCGGGAAATTACGGGGAGCGCTATGCCCGGGAATATCTCAGGCTCCCGGAACGTGTTCATACCGTGCAGTGCTCGAACTTTATCGGTGAAGCGCTGGATCTGACGGTGAGTCTGGACTTTTCCCGGGTGCTGCTGGTCGGCAATATCGGCAAGCTCGTGAAGCTCGCTGCCGGCATCATGAATACCCATTCCCGCTATGCGGACGGCCGCTGGGAGATTTTTACGGCCCATGCCGCCCTGCTGGGCGCGGATCGGGAGCAACTGCGGATTTTGCGGGACTGTGTCACCACGGAGGAAATGCTGCGGAAGCTGACGGAGTGGGGGCTGCGGGAGACGGTGATGGTTTCTGTTTTCGCAGAAATGGAGCGGCATGTACGCCGCCGGGTGAAGGAGCTTCCGGTTTCCCTTATGGTTTATTCGGAAAACTATGGGCTGCTGGCTGCAAGTGCGGACACAGACGCACTTCTGGATACCCTTCGGCAGGAATGAAAGAGGAAGAGAGGAGTAGCGATGGTACATTTTGTGGGCGCGGGCCCGGGGGCACCGGATCTCATTACCCTGCGGGGGCTTCGGCTTCTAGAAAAGGCGGATCTCGTGATTTATGCGGGCTCCCTGGTGAATCCTGCGCTGCTGCAGTATGCGAGACCGGAGGCGAAAATCTATGATTCGGCGAGGCTGAGTCTCCCGGAAATCACGGAAATCATTGTCGCGGCTTACCGGGAACGAGGGCTCCTGCCCGGGGAAGAAGGGGCGAAAACATTGTCCCGAGAGGATGCGGGGGCACCGGAAATTGTGCGGCTGCAGACCGGGGATGTGTCTGTCTACAGCGCGCTGCGGGAGCAGACTGAAGCACTGGCAGGTTACGGCATCCCCTGGGACGTGTGTCCGGGACTGGGCGCCATGCAGGCCAGTGCCGCCGCCTTGGGTGTGGAATACACGGAGCCGGGACTGACCCAGACGGTGATCCTTACCCGGGCAGAGGGGCGGACGAAAATGCCTTCGGCGGAGCAGCTGCGGCTTCTCGCGGCACATAAGACCACGCTGCTTTTGTATCTGTCCTCGTCGCTCACGGAAAAGGTGCAGGCGGAGCTGCTGGCGGCGGGGATTCCGGAGAACACACCGGTGGGGGTTGTCTACAAGGCCAGCTGGCCGGAGGAGCGGGTATTCCGCAGCACCCTGGGAGATCTGCCGGAGCTGTTCCGGCGGGAAGCCCTCAGCAAAACGGCGCTCATCGTGGTAGGCGAGGTGCTGAACCGGGAGCGAAATGCCGCAGAGCTGTCCAGGTTGTATGACGAGGGCTTCACGACAGAATACCGGAAGGGGAAGGCATGAGCACAAGGATCGGCATCCTGGCCTTCACGGAACGCGGATGGCAGCTTTCGGCTTGGCTGGCGGAAGGCCTACGCGCAGAGGACAGTGAGCTTGAAATTATGCGATCCGTAAAATGCGAGGCCCTGGGACAGCTTTCAGATCGGCGCAGCGGCAAAGAAATTGCGGCGGACTGGTGGGATAAGGATGTCATCATCCTCATCGGGGCGACTGGGATTGCGGTGAGGCTGATCGCGCCGCTTCTTACGCACAAGGCAAAGGATCCGGCGGTGCTGGTGCTGGATGAGCGGGGGCAATTCTGTATCTCCCTCCTGTCCGGGCATCTGGGCGGTGCCAATGACTGGACGCGGCGCGTGGCGGCACTGCTGGCGGCGCAGCCGGTGATCACCACCGCGACAGATCTGTCCCATGCCTTTGCGGCTGATCTGTTTGCAGAGGCCAATGCGCTGGTGATCACGGATTTTTCGGCTGCAAAGCGGGTTTCGGCCCGGGCGCTTCGGGGGCAGAGGATTCGGATTTATTCTGAACTGCCAGTGTCCTCGCTGCAGAAACTGCCGGCGCCGGCGCAGACGGAATTTTTGCCTCGGGAACGGATGCATGAGGCGGATATTCTTGTTGGAATACATATGTTTATGAAAGAAGCTGCTGCTCCGCTGTCTGCTGAGGAAACTGTCGGAAACAGGCGCTGTGATCCGGGCATTGGCCTGTTCCTGCCGCCTCGCTGTCTGTGGATCGGTATCGGCGCTCGTAAGAATATCGCGGAGACAGCCGTTTCGAACGCCGTGGAGAAGGGACTGGCACAGCTTTCTCTGTCACCTTATGCGGTAGCCGGGCTCGCCAGCATTGACCTAAAAAAGGATGAAACTGGTATTCTACGCTATGCCGCGGATCATGACCTTCCCTTCCGGACCTTCGGGAAGGAGGAGCTGCTGGATGTCCCGGGGAGCTTTACGGAATCTGCCTTTGTGCAGTCCGTGACCGGTGTTTCCAATGTCTGCGAGCGGGCGGCGATGAAGGCGGCGGGAGAGGGAGCGAGGCTTCTGTTGCGGAAGCAGATTTATGATGGGGTGACCGTCGCCGTTGCCTGTACAGCAGCGTACAGTGTCTGCCCGGAGGGTGAATATGCGGAAATTCCATGACATCAAGGGACGGATTGCGCTTTTTGCGGGCACCTCGGAGGGCCGGGAAACGGCGGAAATTTATGCCCGGTCGCCTGCTGCTGAAAATTTTATGGACGTTTATGTCACCACGGACTATGGCGCTGCTGCGCTGCCGAAGGACGAGCGGATCCGCATCCATGTGGGCTGCTTTCTCCGGGAGGCGATGCTTCAATCCTTCCGCAGGGAACCGCCGGTCCTGGTGGTCGACGCCACGCATCCCTATGCCTCACACATCACGGAGACTTTGACGGCGGTCTGCGCGCAGCTTTCACTGCCGTATCTTCGGATTCAGCGGGAAATGTCTTCGGTGCTGCCGGAGGATGCCGGCGAAAGCATCCGGCTCTTTTCGGATTTTGCGGCGCTGGTGGATTTTCTGCGGGACACAGAGGGAAGCATCCTGATCACCAGCGGCGCCAAGGAGCTTTCGGCCTTTGCGGCTCTGCCGGATTTTTCGAAGCGATGTTTTCTGCGAGCCTTACCCACAGCGACGGTCCTGCAGACAGCAGGAGAGCTGGGGCTTCCGGGAAGCCATCTTTTTCTTATGCAGGGCCCCTTCTCCAGGGAGATGAATCTGGCATTGCTGCAGCATTGCAACGCCAGATTTCTGGTCAGCAAGTTCAGCGGTCCGCGGGGCGGCTTTGGGGAGAAGCGGGAGGCGGCAGAGGCCGCAGGCGTGACACTTTTATTGGTGGGACGCCCCGAGGAAAGTCCATTGCCGCCCCTGGGGGAGATGTGTTCTGTGGAAAATCTTCGGATGTGCAATGGAATCTTGTAGCGTGATAATTATTGTATAGAGGATGACGAGAATGACCGAAAATCGTGAAATTTATCTGATCGGCATAGGGCCGGGGAGTGCCGGCTGTCTCACGGCGGAGGTCCGGGATTGTCTGCTTTCCCTGGATGCGGCGGCCGGTGCGGAGAGGACGCTGGCGCTGTACCGGGAAATCGGCGGCAGCGCGGCGGAAGACTGCTGCCTCGTGAGCTTCCGCACCGCGGAGCTGGTGCATTTTCTCGAAACGCTGCCGGACAGCTGCCGGAGAGTGGGCTTCCTCTTTACCGGGGCGCTGTCGGTGTACTCCGGCGCGACAGCATTGGCCTCTGCCCTAGAGGCGGCCGGTATTCCCGGGGCGGCGCTGCATTTTGTATCCGGCCTGTCCTCCCTGGATTGTTTTCTGGATCGTCTGGGAGAACGTCGGGAAGCCGTGGCGGTGCTGAGCCTTCACGGGCGGGATGGCTCTGTCCTTCCGCTTCTCCCGAAGGCGGGGAAGCTCCTGTGCCTCCTGGGCGGACGGGGGCAGCTGGGCGCGATCGCAAGGGAGCTTCTGGACTTCGGACTTTCGGAGACAGAGATGGTGCTGGGAAGCCGCTTGACTTATCCGGATGAACAGATCCGCAGGGGAAAACCGGCGGATTTTCTGGATGATGAGGCGGATCCGCTGTCGCTGCTCTATCTTCGCTATCGTCCGGGCGCGGCGGCGCTGCAGCTCGATGACTTTTATCGCTTCGGCATCGAGGATGCACGTTTTTTCCGGGAGACCGGTGTGCCCATGACGAAAAAAGCCGCCAGAGCGATGACACTGGGGCAGCTGCCGCTCAAGGAGGACGCACTGATCTATGACATCGGTGCCGGCAGCGGTGCTGTTTCCGTGGAGCTGAGCCTCCATGTGCCCCGGGGACGGGTGCTGGCCTTTGAATCCGAGGCAGCGGCTCTCGCGGTGCTGCGGGAAAACAGAAAACGCTTCCTCTGCGGCAATCTCCGCATCGTGCCGGGCTATGCACCGGATACCCTGCCGCCGTCGGATTCCGTTGACGGAAGGCCGTCGCTTGTGTTCATCGGCGGGAGCCGCGGACGACTTTCTTCTATAATAAGAGCAGTCCTGGATCAAAGTCCAGACTGCAGCATTGCCGTTCATGCCATTACCATGGAGACGGAGCAGGAAATCCTGCAGATGGCGGCAGAACTGCAGGGAAGCCACAGCCTTTCTCTGCAGACCCTTTCTGTATCGGCGCTTCGGCAGCTTGGCGGCTACCACATGCGCAGCGCCGAGAATCCCATCACCATGGCTTTGTTTATACCGTACGGAACAGATTCTCAAATTCAGCACCGCATCGCCACATCGCTTCGCGATGCTAAATATTTACAGTAAACTGTGTCTCTTCTGTGTCCGTTCCTGCGTTATAGTATGGCCATAAAGTAAAGAACGTAAGAAATTTGAGAGGAGACGCAGAATGAATACCATGAATCAGGCAATACAGGACCGAAATGAGCTTCGGATGCAGAAGCTGACTTCCGGATCGACCCTGAGCTTTGCGTCATTGATTACAGCACAGCTTTTATGCCGCTTCGGACAGGTTTCCGCGGAAGCGGCCGGAAATTTCCAGCAGCGGGCGGATCGGGCCTTTGACCCGACATCCGGCGGCGATGCCGCAGCCAACTGGGGAGAGATCAATATAAAGGGACTGATGGCACAGCAGTTTCTGTCACTGGAGCAGGTGGGACGTCGTACCCAGGCCGGTACCGAGATGGAAGCGCTGCTCAGCGGACCGGGACTGCGAGCTGAGACAGCGATGCAGATGCTGGAGCGGGCCGGACGCCTGCATCCGGAGATGGCAGAGCTTTCCAATCAGTGGCTTCAGGAGGTACAGAAGGACGTGGTGCTTTCCCGGGAGACAGCAGAGGCCATCAACCGGGGACTGGAGTGCTTCAAGAATCGCCGCAGTGAGGCCTTTAAGGAGAGCTTCGCCTCCCTGGGCAATGCAGAGCGGATGGAGATCTACCAGAGTGCTTACCAGGAGGCTGCCAATGTGATGACACAGGATAACGTCGTGAAGGACGGCGTGGCAGCGGACCTCTCGAAATTTGAGAACAAGATTCTCGGCGCTTCTCGAGCAAAAGAAAGCGCCAAGGCAGCAGAACAGAAGAAAGCAGAGGCTGCCCGGGTTCGGGTTGGCGGCTTTCAGGGACTTATGTCCAGACTCGGACTCGGCCCCAAGACCGAGAAGCTGCAGCACGAGCTCAGCGCACCCGGCAAGGAGCGGCAGATCAACCGCTGAGGTTGCATAAATGTGCATCATGACGAAAAAATAAGATGCACTTTCCGATAATTTATTCATAATTTTAATGCAGACATTGTCTGAGAATGATGTTATACTTTCCTCTGATTGATATATAGATTGATTGATTTGGAGGAGAAGACCCATTTTACACATCATTTTCTCTGCCGGGTTAACGATATTATTTGCACTGCTGTTTGACATACTGCAGCGCAAAACGAGATTTTCAAAAATACCATACGGACTGCAGCAGCTGCTGATCGGCATCTGCTTCGGTGTATCTGCCGCTTTTGCCACCCTGTGCTCGGCCTGGGACGGCACGTCAGATCTGGTCAATGTTCATGTTCGGGATGCGGCACCGCTCACCGCGGGACTCTTTTTCGGAGCGCCGGCCGGCCTGCTGGCAGGCATCCTCGGCGGAGCCTACCGTTATTACTACGGTCTTGTGAATTTTACAAGGCTTGCCTGCAGTGTTTCCTGTGTGATGGCTGGTTTGGTCGCTGCGCTGCTCAGAAATTTTCTCTTTGCACGCAGAAGACCGAACTGGCTTTATTGTGCGTTTATCGGAGCAGTGACGGAGGTCGTACACATGCTCCTGATCCTGATGATCAACAACAGGGAGCTGACCAGGGCCTTCGCCTTTGTGGAGGCCTATACCGGAAAGATGGCGCTGTCGGTCTCTGTCTGCCTCGTTCTGGTATCGCTGGTTCTGTATCTTTACCGCTACAGGGGACTGCCGAAGGAGCGGGAGAAGCTGGAGCTTTCGGCCGCCATTCAGTACTGGCTACTCTGCAGTGTGCTGCTGGCCTTTTTCTTCACCTGCTTTCTGAACCACAATCTCCAGACGAGACTGGCGGTCCGGGAGGCGGAAAGCAGCATCCGAACCGCGATACAGGATGTGCAGCGGGATGTCTATATGTCCGCTGCCGGTGTGCGGGGGGCCATTGTGGACAATTCACCCTGGCGTATCGGGCAGACGGGAAATGTGCTTCTCTGCGATGAGGATATGGTTCTTTTGAACAGCGCCTGGGCGGGAAGTGTTATCGGGGACACGGATACCATCAGCGGGACAGATTTGACAGAGCAGCCGCTGAACAGCTGCTTTCAGGCCGTGGTCTATGGTGAGAATTCCTACTGTCTGCTGATCCATGACAGCGGGATCTACTATATCGGTTATCTTCCGGAGACGGAGGTTATGTACTACCGCCAGGTTTCCATGTACATCACCGTATTCTCTGAGGTGCTGATTTTTGCCGGCTTATTCTTTATGGTGTATTTCATCACCAGACATTTCGTAGAAGACAATCTGAAGAAGGTCAATGTGGGCCTGGATGCCATCAGTCGCGGCAACCTGGAGGAGGAGGTGAATGTGCGCTCCTTCCGGGAATTCGATGAGCTTTCTGATGACATCAACTTTACTGTGGCCACATTGAAAAAATATATCGCCGAGGCGGAGGAACGGAACGAGAAGGAGCTGCAGTTTGCCCATGCCGTTCAGTACTCGGCACTGCCGGCACCGCTGCCGCAGCAGGAGGGCTTTTCCATCTTCGGACGCATGGATACGGCTAAGGAGGTAGGCGGCGACTTCTACGACTATTATCAGCTGGGCGAGCACCATATCGGCTTTATGATCGCGGATGTTTCCGGCAAGGGCATTCCGGCGGCCATGTTCATGATGGCTGCGAAAACCATCATTAAGCTGCTGGCGGAGATGGGGCTGCCGGTGGCGGAGATTTTTCGTAAGGCAAATGACAAGCTCTGCGCCAACAATACCGAGGAAATGTTTGTGACCGCCTGGATGGGCATTCTGGATCTCCGGAACGGACAGATCGAGTTTGTGAATGCCGGACACAATCCGCCGGTGCTGAAGCATCGGGACGGCAGCACAGAGCTGTTTAAATCGAGACCCGGCCTGGTGCTGGCGGGGATGTCGGGCTTCCCGTACAAGAGCCATACACTGCAGCTGCAGCCCGGCGACATTTTCATGCTGTATACAGACGGCATAACAGAGGATACGAATCCGAATCAGGAGCTTTTTGGGGAGGAGCGCCTTTTGGATACCGTGCGGAATGCGGAGGAGGATATCTCCATGGAGGAACTTTGCGGCAGAGTGAAGAAGGCAGCAGATGACTTCGCGGGAGAGGCTCCGCAGTTCGACGACATGACGATGCTTTCAATTCGTTGGGAGGGTACGACAGACATGGAAAAGCGAATTGCAGAGATCACATTGGAAGCAACGGTGGAAAACATTGAACGGGTGACGGATTTTGTCAATGCCGAGCTGGAGAAGCTGGACTGTCCGCAGAAGGCAAAGCTGCAGCTGGACATCGCCATTGACGAACTTTTCGGCAACATTGTCCGCTACGCCTATCGCCCGGAGGTGGGACCGGCGACGGTTCGCATTTCGGTCTGCGAGGATCCCCTGGCAGTGAATGTAACCTTCATTGACCGCGGCAAGCCCTACGATCCCCTGAAAAATGCGGATCCGGATATCACGATGGGGCTGGACGAGCGGGAAATCGGCGGCCTGGGTATTTTCATCGTGAAGAATTCCATGGATCAGATCAGCTACAGCTATGAAAACGGACAGAATGTTCTGAGAATCAAGAAGCATCTGGAAGGTGCAAAGGAGAGTGGTAAATGAAAATTCTTGCAGCAGATGATGAGAGAATCGCGCTGAAGAATATTGTTGGGGTGCTGGAGGAGGTTCTGCCGGAGGCGGAAATTCTTTCCTTTCGTTCCGGAGAGGCGCTGCTGGAATCGGATGCCGTATCAGAAGCGGTGATCGCCTTTCTGGATGTGGAAATGCGCGGCATTTCCGGTGTAGAGACGGCAGAGGAGCTGAAGAAGCGGAACCCTACTATCAATATTATTTTCACAACGGGCTTCAGCCAGTATACCGGCAATGCCATGGCCCTGCATGCCAGCGGCTATATCATGAAACCCATCACGGCGGACAAGGTGAGGGCAGAGCTTCAGGAGCTTCGTTTCCCGCTGGAGAGAAAGCAGGAGAAGCCGGCAGAGGCAGCCGCACCGGAGGAAAAAAAGATTAAGCTCCGGGTGCAGACCTTCGGCGACTTCGAGGTATTTGAGGGCGACAAGCCGCTGCGCTTCCGCTACAATAAGACCAAGGAAATGCTGGCGTACCTGATTGACCGGCGGGGAGCACTCTGCTCCATCGAGCAGATCCTCAGCATGCTCTGGGAGGACGATGATGACTATATGTCCCATGTGTCCTACTTCAAGAACATGCGGCGCGACCTGCAGACGGAGTTTGAGCGGATCGGCATTCCGGATGCTCTGGCCAAGAAGAAGGGTATGCTCGGCATTGTGCCCAGCTACTTTGACTGCGACTACTTCGACTGGATGGCCGGAAAGCCCCATGCACTGGACAGCTATTTCGGCGAATACATGTCCCAGTACAGCTGGAGCGAGGGTACCCACGGACTCTTAGAGGAGGCCCGACTCTCTCAGAAATATAAGCCCACGTTCTTTTAAATTTCATTGGTTTTGTGTCCCTTTTGTGTCTCGCCGGAGGATATACTTCGGGGGAAAGGGGAAAGTGCTGAAAAAGGCTGCAGCCGGAGGCTGCAGGAGGAGGATGAAAAATGGCAGATTACGTATTGAAGACAGCAAAGCGGGTAGACACCCAGAGCGCACCGGCACTGGAGGCAGAGCTGAAGGCCTTCTTCGCCAAAGGCATTTACAACTTCACGGTGGATATGTCGGAGACTGCCTACATCAGCTCCGCCGCACTGCGGGTTTTCCTTTCGGCACAGAAGAAGGTAACGGCCCAGGGCGGTGAAATGCTGCTGACCAATGTGACACCGGTGGTGATGGAGGTTTTCGACGTCACCGGCTTTACCGGGATTTTGAATATTGCGGAGAACTAAAGCATGACCTGGATTCGGGAATTCCTGAATAAAACACCGGAGGAGAAAAGGAAATGGCTGCGGGACGCGCTGGAGCCCCGGTACGGCTACCAGGATCAGACCTGGCAGCAGCTGGTATTTCGGGGTCTGATCGTCTGCTTCACGGCCTACCGTCCCATGATTCTCTATCTCCTGCTGGCACCCCTGCTTGCCTATATCGGCATGCAGTTCCGGCATTATACCCTGGGAGAGGACGCCTTTCTCAGCGCCAGCGGCAATTTCTACTATGTGCTGGCCCAGATCTGCGTCCTGATCTATCTCTACCGCACGGCCAAGAAGAAGGGCATGACCATCTTTGAGGCGGTGGGGCTGCAGATCAAGGGTGCCCGGTGGAAGCTGGGCGGCTGCTGTGCCGCCTTCGGGGCCTTCCTGAGTCTGATGCTGTCCGCCGTCATTACCCTGCTGCCGGGGCTGATCACCGCCGGCTATACCGCAGAGTCGGCCCGGATTTTCCAGCGGACAGACCTGCTGCTGGTGCTGCTGAGTCTCGGCATCTTCACACCGGTGGTGGAGGAGATCCTGATCCGCGGCTACCTTCTGAACGGACTGCTCAGCTTCTTTACAGATCAGCAGGCGGTACTGATTTCGGCATTTATTTTTGCCGTCTTCCATGTGCAGCCCCTGTGGATTCTCTACACCTTCTTTCTGGGAATCATCATGGCGAAGCTGGCCATTAAGGAAGACAACATTTTATACAGCATGCTGATGCATGCAGGCTTCAATTTCCCCTCCATTCTGAATGCGGTCATTCAGAGCTTCGGAGCGGAGAAAATCTTTTTCGGAAGCCATATATTGATACTGTTTTACGGACTTTTGGGGGCAGCAGGAGCGTACCTGATGCTTCAGAACATTCAGCGGGAGGAAGAGCTATGGAGAATCTGAAAAAGCGAATTGCCCTGTATGCGGGGGCCGTTCTGCTGGGATCACTGGTATTCGGTTATATTCTTCGTGTAGCCACAGAGCGTGTCGCAGAAATTCAGCACGACGGCATCATCGCTGCACTGGATCCGGTGCTGCTGATCGAGCCCCAGACCTGGATCTCCGGCTTCGTCATCGTGGCCTTCATTGCGGCCCTCTATCTCGTGAACCACCGCCTGACCTTCAAGCAGGCCAAGCGCTTCATGAAAGGCTCTGCCAAGGATACTGTGGATTCCGCGCTGGAGAATTCCCGCTTCATGACGAAGAAGGAGATGGACTTCAACTTCCCGCACAAGGAGTTCACCAAGCTCGCTTCGGAGAAGAAGGACGGTATCCCCGTGTATGCGGTATACAACAATAAGCGGCGGGAGTTGGACATCAACATCGCATCTCCCATGCACTCCATCATCATCGGTGCCACCGGTTCCGGTAAGACGACCACCTTCATTAACCCGATGATCCAGATTCTGGGTGCTACGGCGGCCGGTTCCTCCATGATTTGTACCGACCCGAAGGGCGAGCTTTTCCAGATGCACAGCGGATATCTCGCCGGCAAGGGCTACAAGGCCATGGTGCTGGATCTCCGTGATCCCTACAGCTCCTTCCGGTGGAACCCGCTGGGCGACCTCTACGACCGCTACCAGCTGTTCCTGCATACCGGAGACGAGATTTATCAGCGCGACGATGAGGTAGAGGCCAGCGGACTGGAGATGGTGGATGCCGCAGACAAATACGGCAGTGAGTGGTACGAATTCGAGGGCAAGGCCTATGCGGACGGCGCGGCTCTCCTTCGAAAGATCAAGCTGCAGCGTCAGAAGATCTACGATGAGATCTACGAGGATCTGAACGACCTGATTTCCGTTATCTGTCCGATCGAGTCCGAGAAGGACCCCGTTTGGGAGAAGGGTGCCCGTTCCATCATCATGGCTGTGGCCCTCGCCATGCTGGAGGACAGTGAGGATCCGAAGCTTGGCATGACCAAGGATAAGTTCTGCTTCTACAACATCAACAAGGCCATTTCCAACTCCGAGGAGGAGTTCCGGGTGCTGAAGGAGTACTTCATGGGCAGATCCAAGCTGTCCAAGGCCGTGGGGCTTTCCCGGCAGGTGCTTTCTGCGGCAGATACCACATTGGCATCCTACATGTCCATTGCCTTCGATAAGCTGTCGATGTTCAACGATGAAGGCCTCTGCGCACTGACCAGCGCCACCGACATTAACCCGCTGGACATAGCGAACAAGCCCGTGGCCCTTTTCCTGAAGATTCCTGATGAGAAGGACACGAGACACGCACTGGCAGCCGTTTTCGTCCTGAGTATTTATAAGGCATTGATCAAGGTGGCATCCTCTCGTGAGGACCTGTCCCTTCCCAGAAATGTCTACTTCCTGCTGGATGAGTTTGGTAACATGCCGAAGATCGATAAGTTCGACAAGATGATCACCGTAGGCCGAAGCCGTAAGATCTGGTTCAACATGGTGGTGCAGTCCTTTGCCCAGCTGAACAACGTCTACGGCAATACCATCGCGGACATCATCAAGTCCAACTGCGGTATGAAGATGTTCATCGGTTCCAACGATATCCAGACCTGTGAGGAGTTCAGTAAGCTCTGCGGAAACATGTCTGTGGCGACCTCCAGCATTTCCACCAGCGCGGCCAGCGGCAAGGAGGAAAATGTCAGCATTTCCACACAGGTGCAGAACCGCCCGCTGATCTACCCGTCCGAGCTCATGAAGCTGAACAACAAGACGGATACCGGTAATGCCATTATCGTTACCTTTGGTAATTATCCGATGCGGACGAAGTTCACGCCGTCCTATCGCTGCCCGCTCTACAAGTTCTCACAGATCGATATGTCGGATGTGAAGGAGCAGGGCTTCTACGGCGATGAAATCTTCTATGATCTGGAGGAAAGAAACTTCGCGGTCATGGAGGAGCAGAATAATGCAGGCGGCGACGAGGATGAGGAGCTTCCGCCGCTGACCGGAAATCCCGTGGAGCTGAAGTTCGGCGGTGTGAAGGATGCGGATGATGCAGATGACGAGGACGAGGACGATATAGAGTTTGAGGACGATGATTTCGATGATGCATTGCTGGCGGATGACGAGGACGACGAAAATGACGAAGAGGAGAGCGGTTCCCGGAGTGTGAGTCCTTTGAAGAATCTGCTGCGGCAGTCCTATGCCGGCTCCGCACAGGCAAAGCGGGAGAAGTATCAGGCGGCGGATGCAGATGACGAGGACGATGCGGATTCCTTCCCGGAGGAGGATGACGATGAGGATCTCGCGTTCGCCATGTCGGATGAGGATAATGACGGCGATGCCGGAGCTGAGGACAGCGATGTGCATGTTTCCTCCCTCGAGGAGCTGAACGCGGCGATGCAGAGCGCCTATGAGGAGGCAATGCAGCAGCTGCGGGAGACCCAGGCAGAGGATGAAGAGGATATTTGGGAGGATCTGGATGAAGAAGAATCATAAGGCCTGTGTTTCGTTGACAGGCATCGGTGCGGGAGCCCTGCTGGCCCTGGGGCTTCCCTGCACGGCGGCAGCCCAGGGGCTCGGCAGTGCTTCACTGCTGGCCATTACCGGCAGCTCACCGGGACAGAATATCACCTCCAACAGTGTCAGCAACAGCCGGAACACCACCAGCTCCAGCACACAGCTGAAGATTGAAGGCAGCAGCCAGCAGGAGAAGACCCAGGGACTGGGACCCTATGTCACCAGCACCAGTCTCTCCGAAACCAACTACCAGGACTACGGTCTCTATGCCGAGGCCATCAACAATGAGGCCTTCTTCTATGCCAGCGTTTCCAACGGCGGCATGACGGACCAGCCGGTGTATCTGGATTTTCCCCAGAATCTGCAGTATGCCCTGGAGAAGGACGGTGTGGAGCAGAGCTATACCAACAAGAGCTATCTGACAGAGAGCGGCTCCTATGTATTTCATATTTATGTGGTGAAGGACAAGTCGAAGCCCCTTTCGGAGCAGACCATTTCAGAGGCAACCTTCCACTTCCGCATTCAGCAGAAGCTGCCCGGCGCCGGACAGAGCTCATCCGGCGGCAGCAGTAGCAGCAGTACCGGAAGCAGCAGTCTTTCGTCCTCCTACACGAGCCCGTCTCTGAACAGCGGCTACAGCCAGAACATCAGCAATGCGCTGAATTCCGTGAACGATGCCGTGAATGCAGCCGGTTCCGCGGCCTCCACCGCAGAGCAGGTATATCAGGGCATCGGCAGTGCCGGGGACGGTCTCACCATCGGTCTGAACGGACAGGTGGAGGACGGCAGTGCCTCCGAAAGCACAGCAGCTGCGGATGACACAGAGCTGTCGCTGGAGGGAGAGACCGCAGAGAGCACAGAAGGCACCGAGACAGAGGAAACTACGCTTCCGGAGACGGAGCTCGCGGGCAGCACAGACAGCAGTGCGCTGCAGGAGCTTCTGGGCATCAACGTGCCCAACGGCATGCTCAGCAACACAGCGGTAAGCTTTGATCCGGACAATGTGACGGCCATGGGTGCCAGCGTAGCGGTGCTTCGCAACGGTGAGAGCTATGACATCCCCGCAAACGGCAGCTTCAATGAGGTCGGCAGCTATACTCTCCTGGTACGGGAGAAGGACAGCACCAAGCCGGTTCCCTACAGTTTCAAGCTGGTGGGCTCCGTTTCCTCGGATCTCGGCTTGTATACCATTCCGGAGGCACTGACGGTGGAGTCCCTGACCATCAACGGTGAGGTACAGTCACTGGCAGGACTTTCCGCAGACACGGGCGTGCCGCAGATCGACTTCTCACAGGAGGGAAGCTATGATCTGACCATGCAGGCAGAGGACGGCTATACCTACCACTTCGTGGTGGATATCGACAATACCGCACCGACCTGTGAGGTAAGCACAAGGACCAACCGGGCGAACATCACCTACCGGTCTCAGGACATTGACCATGTGGTGCTGATCAAGGATGACGGTGAGGAGCTGCAGTACAGCGGCACCGAGCTGGAACGCATCACGGAGCCCGGACGCTATACCGCAAGAATTTACGATCAGGCCGGCAATGTGACTGTCCTTAACTTCCGGGTACGGAAGGGACTGAACCTGGCAGCCATCATTGCAGTGCTGCTGGTGATCGGTCTGGGTGCTGCGGCGGTGATCTTTATCCGGCGCATCCGGCAGAACGCAAGCATTAAATAATAAATAAGTTGATTTAACGTAAAGGAAAGGAAGAGGACATGAGCGCGATTACCACGATGCTGGAAAATCTCATGAGAAGCCTGATGGAGAATACGCTCGCCCAGGCTCTGACGGATTTCGTAACCACCATGTGGACGAAGTTCACAGACTGGCTCTGGTATCAGGTCTGCCTCGGCCTTTACAAGATGTTCCGAGCCCTTCTGAACCTGCTGAGATTGATTGAACAGATGTTCAATGTCTTTGCCGGTACAGATGTTGTCTTTTATACGGAGGCCGGCAAAAAGAAAACAGCTACCCTCATTGACTATCTGATGAGCGGCACGGTGGTGACCAAGGTGCTGATCTACATCACCATTCTGGGTGCCATGCTGGGCTTTATCTTTGCCGTCATTTCCACGGCGCGGTCCATAGCAGACACTGCGGTGGGCGGGGAAAGATACCCCCTCAGCAAGGTGCTGCGCTCGGGTCTGAAGGCTGCCATAGGCTTTGCCTGGGTTCCCTTCTTCTGCCTGCTGGTGCAAAAGCTGGCGGCGGCAGTGCTCACGGGCATCATCAGTGCCATGAACCTGTCCCTCGGCGGTTCTGCGGGGCTGTCCCTGGTGGACCAGATTTTTCTTTCGGTGTCTCAGGATGCCCTGAAGGCGGGGGCGGATCAGACCGTCATCTACGGACGGTATTTTTACCAGTCCCTGGAGCTTGTGGAGAAGTACATGGACATCACCAAGATCCATTACGGTCTCGGCTATATGGTCTGCTTCCCCATGCTGTTTATCCTCGTGGCATCCTCACTGCAGTTCATACGGCGTATGTATGACCTGCTGGTGTTGTACGTGGTTTCTCCGCTGTTCACCAGCACCATTGCTTTGGATGACGGAGAGACCTTCAAGAAGTGGCGGGAACTTTTTGTCGGAAAGTACTTCGCCAGCTTCGCCGCCATCATTACCATGCGGATCTATCTGCTGATCATCCCCACCATCACGGCTGAGGGTGAGCTCGTGGTGTCCCAGGACTGGCTGCAGCGCTTTCTGTTTAATGCGGTGATCCTGGTGGGCGGTGCCTGGGCGGTCTACAGAGGACAGGAGTTCCTGATGCAGCTCTTTGCGGGTCAGGAGGTTAAGAGCACCAGTGAGAGCAATAATGTGCTCGGCGGCACAATGAAGAAAAAGATTATGGGTACCTTGTCATTTGGCGGAGATTCCAAGGATTCCAAGAATTCGAAAAAATCCGGGAACGACAACGGCGGCAATGAGGGATAAGACGGGATCCCGGAACAGATTGGAGGCAGGCGAATGAGCTACGTTTATTGCGGATGGCTGGACAGCGCATTAAAGTGGATA
>CAVATZ010000003.1:0-61565 GCA_963591655.1 Clostridiales bacterium | reverse complement strand
TGTTGATCATTCCGGATCAGCTGACAAAAATGCTGGCAGTGAGCAGGCTGCAGGGACAGGCCGCGATTCCGATCATTCCCAATGTACTGGAACTTCTCTATGTAGAGAATCGGGGAGCCGCCTTCGGTATTCTGAACGGAAAGCAGTGGGTTTTCTACATTATCACTGTGGTGGTAATGCTGGGTATCCTTCTGTTTGTCGGCATGCTGCCCAAGGAAAAGAAATATCTTCCTGCCGGACTTGTCTGCCTTCTAATCTTCGGCGGTGCCATCGGAAATTTTGTCGATCGGGTGCGCCAGGCCTATGTGGTGGACTTCATTTACTTTATGCCCATCGACTTTCCGGTGTTTAATGTTGCGGACATCTTTGTCACCTGCGGTTGTCTTTTTATGGTTGTTCTTTTCCTTTTTGTCTATAAGGATGAAGATTTTGCATTTATGAAGGAGAATTGCCCTTGGCAGAAGAAATCTTAATTGATGACACACTTGCCGGAAAACGTCTGGACCAGGCACTGACACTGTTGCCGGCATATTCTCTGAGCAGAAGCTATGCTGCCAAGCTGATTGACGATGGTGCGGTTCTTCTGAATCAGGAAAAGGCAAAGGCCAGTGTGAAGCTGCGGTCCGGGGATCGGATCAGTCTAAGTATTCCGGCGCCGGAGGCACTGGATGTTGCGGCGGAAGACATTCCTCTGGATATTGTATACGAGGACGCTGATCTTTTGATTGTGAACAAGCCCAAGGGGATGGTGGTGCATCCGGCAAACGGGCATCAGAGTGGAACGCTTGTGAATGCGGTTATGCATCACTGTGGTGCGGATTTGTCCTCCATCAACGGCGTACAGCGCCCCGGCATTGTACATCGTATCGATATGAATACCACCGGCCTTCTGGTGATCTGCAAAAATGACAAGACCCACAAGGCCCTGGCGGAGCAGCTGAAGGTGCATTCCATCACCCGAAAATATGCCGCCATCGTCTGCGGCAACATCAAGGAAGAAAGCGGCACCGTAGATGCCCCCATCGGCCGCAGCAAAAAGGACAGGAAGAAGCAGGCCATTGACCATTGGAACGGTCGTGAAGCTGTCACGCACTATCATGTTCTGGAACGTTTCGGAGATTATACCCTGGTGGAATGCCAGCTGGAGACCGGACGCACCCACCAGATTCGTGTGCATATGGCGAGTATCGGACACCCGGTCCTGGGAGATGATGTCTATGGTCCCCGCAGCTGTCCCTTTAAGCTGGAAGGCCAGACCCTTCATGCGAAGGTGCTGGGCTTTGTCCATCCCGGCACGGGCAAATATATAGAGTTTGACTCTCCCTATCCGGAGTACTTTGAAAAGCTGCTGAAGCACCTGCGCAGCACAAAACGGTAACAAGCAAATCAGCAGCTGTTGATCAAGACTAGCACGCATAACAGGAGCAGGAACCACATAAATGGTGAATTTACGACAGAATTATAATTTTTCGAAAAAGCAGAAACTGGCCCTGTGCCTTATGGTACTGACCGGCCTCAGCGTCAGCATTCTGGCAAATGCCTTCTATCAGGCCTCTGCCCCTGTGCCGGTGGCCACAGCGTCCGACATCAGCAGTCCCTCAACTGTGCCCGAACCTGCCGGACCCTCTTTTTCAGGAATTCATTCCTCTCTGGCGGAAATCGACGATAACGAAAGCGAGGACAGCTTCCAGCCGGCACCGGACAAGCTGAATCTGATCTATTTTTATGGTGCCGATGCGGATACCTCCGATGTACTGAATTCCTATGCCGGAAAAATTTATCAGAAGCTCATGAGTCAGGATTCGCAGTATATTGCCGGCATCTATGATCTGGCCGGTGTGAGTCCCAGAGAAATGTGTCGTCAGCTGGGCATCAGCACTAGCCGTGTACTGGGTAAGTACAACCCCAACGCTTCCTCCCAGGATGCCTCTGACTCCTCCACCTGGTATGTGCCGAATTTCAAAAACGTGAACTTCAGCTTCTACAATGCCGACGGTCAGCGGGTCAGTGAATATTCCAACGTAAAGGATATCATGGCTATGGCCAGTGTGTACTGCTATTACCATAATTATCTGGATTACGAAACCTACGAAAAAATCTGTCTGGAGCTGTATCAGAAATCCCGCTCCTATCGAGTGAGCATCGGAAATGTTTACTATGACAACGGCTGTATTCATAAGTCTGCCAAGGAGGAGGAAGAGGACGAAGCCGCCTACGAGGAGCAGCAGGCCCAGTCGGAGGGACAGGAGCTGAGCCTCAGCGGAAGCAATGCGGGAATCAATCTGGCGGAAGCAGAAATCGTTGAAAACCAGAGTGGGGAGTATACCATTAAGGACAGCAGCGGAAATGAACTGCATGTCACCACAATTGACGGAAAGCAGTATGTGATCAGCTACACGGAGGAGGATGCCAAGGGACGGCGCTCCGTGCACTTTACTCCAATTGAAGAATATGCCGGCGGTGCGCTGTCTTCCTCCGGTACAGAGAGCAGCACGGAGGAAACAGAAGAAACACAGGATTACGGCACGGAAATCCCCTTGAACGGCAGCACAGCAGCAAATGAAAGCACTGCGGCAGAGAGCAGTGCAGCAGAAAGTACCGCCGCACCGGAGACCACAAGTGCTGCCGAAACCACAGCGCCCACCACGCAGTCCCAGAGCGGCGACAGCAGTGATGATATGCTGGTGTTTTCTCAGATGCGCTACCGCAGCAGCGGCAGAGGCGGCGTCGTTGCCACATTGGCCGGCGGCACCAGCGGCGGGGTGAAAACCGTGGCCAGCAACAATTTTGTGGTTTATGACGAGGATGATGTGCAGCAGGAAAGCTCAGCATCCGCCGACACCGACAGCTCTGAGAGTGCAGTCGGAGAGAGCAAAAGCGAAAAAAAGAGCGGTGAGAAAAGCAGCGCCGGCTCTGATGATCCCAGCAGCAAGAATTACTGTCCGGGGCATGTAGATCTCAATATCTCAGTCACCATTTACGGCTTCGAGGACAACAACGGCCTTCGTGCCCTCAACATTTCTGCAGATGATACGCTGGAAGCCGCTGATGCAGCGTCCGCCAATCCCCTCTGGCAGGGATGGACCGAGGAGAATATCAACAGTGTCAATACACTGATTGCCCAGGACTGGTTCAAAACCTACGGTCTCAGTATCTCTACGCTGGATCCGAAGGCCCCGCTGACAGAAGAGGAAATTTCCGCTTATCTAGACAAGCTGCCGTCCGATATCAGCGAGGAGCGGAAGACACTGGTGCGGTATGCCCTTTCCTCTGTGGGAAAGATTCCTTACTACTATGGCGGCAAGGCCTCCTGCAAGGGCTTTGAAGGGAATGGTTTCGGTCTCGTGACCGGAGAAGCGGATTATAAGGGACGTATCCTGCGCGGTCTGGATTGCTCCGGCTGGATTCAGTGGGTATACTGGTCCGCTCTCGGAAACAACCTGAACGGCGCTGCCAGCACCGCCAACCTGATCGGATGCGGTGAAAAGATCCGCCGTGCCGACCTGAAGCCGGGCGATATCGTGGTACGGCCCGGAACAGACAGCCATGTGGTGATGTTCCTTTGCTGGGCAGACAACGGAAACATGATTGCCATTCACGAAAATGCCTCTGCCAACAATGTTTCCGTCAACGAGGTAACCGCCAATTATCCGTATTACAGAAGACTCATCAAATAATCGGGAGCCGTAGGACACGCTTATGAAGGACAGACAGAAAATACTCATTGCGGATGATTCTGCCATGAACCGCAGTCTGCTGCGGGAAATGCTGGGAGAGGACTACGATATCCTGGAGGTGGAAAACGGGCGGGAAGCCCTGCAGCTGATGCAGGCGGACCCCTTCATTGACCTTCTCCTGCTGGATATCGTCATGCCGGAAATGGATGGCTTTCAGGTATTGGAGACAATGAACCATAAGCACTGGATCGAGGAAATTCCGGTGATCATGATTTCTGCAGAACAACCCTCTGTCTACGCCGAACGGGCCTATGATCTGGGTGCAGCAGACTTCATTCAGCGCCCCTTCGATGCCCTGCTGGTGCGCCGCCGGGTGGTGAATACACTGATGCTCTACGCCAAGCAAAAGCAGCTCTCACAGATGGTTTCCGAGCAGGTCTATGAAAATGAAAAGAATGCGAACATGATGGTGAACATTCTCAGTCATATTGTAGAATTCCGAAACGGCGAGAGCGGTCTGCATGTTCTGCACATTCAGAAGGCAACTTCTCTGCTCCTGCAGGCCCTTCAGCGCCGCACAGATCAGTATTCCCTGAGTCCCGCCGACATTTCCATGATCAGTACGGCGTCGGCGCTCCATGATATCGGCAAAATCAACATTCCAGAGACCATACTCAACAAGCCGGGAAAGCTGACGGCAGAGGAATATGAAATCATGAAGCAGCACGCCATGATCGGCGCCGAAATTCTGGACAAGCTGCCGCGGCAGAAGAAGGATGAACCGCTGCTGGCGTATGCCTACGAAATCTGCCGTTGGCATCATGAGCGTTTTGACGGCAGGGGCTATCCGGACGGACTGAAGGGGGATCAGATTCCCATTTCAGCCCAGGTGGTGGCACTGGCGGATGTTTATGATGCGCTGACCTCTGTACGCTGCTACAAAAACGCATATTCCCATGAGGATGCCATGCGGATGATCATGGACGGAGAATGCGGCCAGTTCAACCCGCTGCTGCTGGAATGTCTTATTGACATTCATGAGAAGCTGCAGCAGGAGCTTCTGCAGGGACTGCCGGAAAACGCGTATGATTCAGGCACAAAGCAGATCTCAAAGGATATGATCCGGGAAAAGAATCTGACAGGGCAGCTTCGGCTGGAGGAGCTTCTGCATCTGCAGAACGAGAAGCTTTCCTTCCTGACAGACCAGAGCCGGGATATTCTGGCAGAGTACAATGTGGGATCCCGGACGCTGGAGATTTCCGGCAGGGATGCTCTTGCTCTGGCCCCCAGACAGCGATTGCAGCTGCCGAAAGACAAATCCCTGCTGACGCTGGATGCCGCCGAACTGGAGCGCCTGGACAGCGTGATTCGAGAAACCAGCGCCGACCATCCTGCCGCCGAGCTGCTGCTTCCGCTGCACGCAGAGGGAGAGCTTCGCTGGTATCAGGTAAGTATCAAAAGCATATGGTCTCTGCAGAATCCCGGTGAATGCCTCAGTATTCTGCTGCAATTCCACTCCGTGCAGGAGAAAATGCTGGTGGACCCGGGAACTGCAGTCAGCATCTCCACCGGCACCGGCCTACTGCATGTGATGCAGGATCTCCGCAGCATTTTTGATGTGGTGCGTATCGTGGATGTGGAAAACACCGAGATCCTGGAGCTGGATGCAGACGGAAGGATCAGCAACACACGACATGCCTGCTACCAGGTCTGGAGCAAGGAGCATCGCTGCGAAAACTGCATTTCCGCAAGAGCCTTTATGGAAAAAACACAGCACACCAAGCTGGAGTTTACAGCAGATCACCGGGCCTTTCAGGTCATCTCCAAGTATATTGATCTGGAAGGGCGCGGTGTCGTACTGGAGCTGGTGATAGAGCTGAAGGATGAGGTGCTGCTGGGCACATGGAGCCGAGATGTCCTTTATGAACATATTTCCGACTATACACGGGGACTGTACCGGGACACCCTGACCAATGCCTACAATCGGCGATACTTGTCTGAGCAGCTGGCAGGGCTCCGCACAAGAGCCGGCATCGCCATGATGGACATCGACAACTTCAAGCAGCTGAATGACCAGTTCGGTCATACGGCAGGAGATCAGGCTCTGAAAATGGTTGCCGAAGCAGTCAACAGCTGTCTCTCAAAACGGGATTCACTGATCCGCTACGGCGGTGATGAATTCCTGATCATTGCGGGAGATGCCGAGCCGGAACGTTTTCAGCAGCGTCTGGAGTGCATTCGCAGTGAGGTGGAAAGCCTGTCTCTTCCCTGCAGTCCCTCGCAGCGGCTGACCGTCAGCATCGGCGGTGTCTACGGCGAACTGACGCCGGCAGAGGCCATTGCCGAGGCGGATTTTCGTATGTACCGGGCGAAATCCCGCAAAAATGCGGTATATGTGGAGAACCGTCTGTGATTTCTCTGTCCGCTATAATTTATTTCCGCAAATGCAAGGAAAAGACTTGACAGCAGGAGATAAATCCTGTAATCTACTGGAGTATGCCGCTTAGCGAGGTTTGAAATGTCTTCATTGCGAAGACTGCCGAAGCTAGCGAGTTTTAATTTCAAGGAGGTACCCTCGTAATGTACGCAGTTATTCTTACTGGCGGTAAGCAGTACAAGGTTAGCGAAGGTGATGTCATCAGAGTTGAGAAGCTTGATGTGAACGAAGGCGATCAGGTTACTTTTGATCAGGTTCTTGTTCTTAATGACGGCACAATGAAGATCGGAACACCGGTTGTTGAAGGTGCTAAGGTTTCCGCTACCGTAACAAAGAACGGCAAGGCCAAGAAGGTTATCGTTTATCGTTACAAGAGAAAATCAGGCTATCACAAGAAGAACGGTCACAGACAGCTCTTTACTGAAGTGAAGATTGATTCAATCGGCTGATAGTTTTTATTAAGCAGATAGGAGGCAATTTAAAATGGCTCATCATAAGGGTATGGGCTCTACCAAGAACGGTAGAGATTCGGAGTCCAAGAGACTTGGTGCCAAGAGAGCTGACGGTCAGTTCGTTAAGGCAGGCAACATTCTTTACAAGCAGAACGGAACACGTATTCATCCGGGTCTTAATGTAGGTCTGGGCAATGATTACACTCTTTTTGCCAAGGTTGACGGCGTTGTGAAGTTCGGTCGTCTTGGAAGAGACAAGAAGCAGGTTTCAGTTCTTCCCAGAGTTGCAGAGTAATTTGAACTCAGAGAGCCCCATGCCGGATTCCCGGTGTGGGGCACTTTTGTGTTTACTTAATACGATAATCACCAACCGAAAGGAAACAATATGTTTGCAGATGTAGCAAAAATTTTCATCAAGAGCGGCAAGGGCGGCAACGGACACGTTTCCTTCCGCAGAGAGCTCTATGTGCCTGCCGGCGGTCCCGACGGCGGTGACGGCGGCAGAGGCGGAGACATTATCTTCAAAATCGATAAGGGCCTCAATACCCTGGAGGACTTCCGTCACAAAACCCGTTATGTGGCATCTCCCGGTGAAGAGGGCGGCGGAAAGCGCATGCACGGAAAGAACGGCAAGGATCTGGTAATCCGCGTGCCGGAGGGCACCATCATCCGTGACGATGAGTCCGGCAAGATCATCGCAGACCTCTCCGGTGACAACACGGAAATCACCGTGCTGCACGGCGGAAAGGGCGGTCTGGGCAATATGCATTTTGCCACACCTTCCATGCAGGCCCCGAAGTTCGCTCAGCCGGGTCAGGAATCCCGGGAGCTGATTGTACGTCTGGAGCTGCGGGTTATCGCAGATGTGGGCCTCATCGGTTTCCCGAATGTGGGCAAGTCCACCATTCTGACCATGTGTTCCAATGCACGTCCTCAGATTGCCAACTATCATTTCACCACCATCAATCCGCATCTCGGTGTGGTGAATTTGAAGGGTGACCGCAGCTTCGTGATGGCGGATATCCCGGGACTGATTGAGGGCGCTTCTCAGGGCGTAGGCCTTGGCTACCAGTTCCTGCGTCACATCGAGCGCTGCAAGGTTCTGATCCATGTGGTGGATGCTGCCGGTACCGAGGGCAGAGATCCGCTGCAGGATATCGAGATCATCAATGAGGAGCTGGCCCAGTACGATCCGGAGATTCTGAAGCGGCCCATGATCATTGCCGCCAACAAGACCGATCTCTGTATCGATGAGCAGGGCACAGACAGCGCTGTGACGCTGCTGAAGGAAAAGTATGAGCCGATGGGCATCCATGTCATTCCGATTTCCGCAGCCACCAATACGGGCATCAGAGACCTTCTGGAGGAAACCTGGAAGTACGTGGAGAAGGTCGGCAATGCCCCCATCACCTACCAGAGCGAGTTTGATCTTCGTACCGTGGGCAATATCGAGGCTCTGCCGATCGAATACGGACACCCGGCTGAAGGCATTTTCACAGTGGAAGGTCCGAAGATCGAAAAGATGCTGGGCTATACCAATCTGGAGGCCGAGCAGGGCTTCGAATTCTTCCAGCGCTTCATGATCGAACAGGGTGTGATCAAGCAGCTGAAGAAGATGGGTCTGGAAGAGGGCGACACCATCAAGCTTTACGGCCATGAGTTCGAGTATCTCGATACAGAAAGTTTTGACAGCGGCGATCTCAGCGAGTTTGTGGATGACCGCTTTGACCAGAATACGGAGGAAGAGGAATGAAGAGCTATATCAAGAACAGCAAGCATCGCTCCCTGCTGAAGGGTGCCGCTATGAATATGGATCCGGTGCTTTCCATCGGCAAGAACTCCCTGACACCGGAGTTTATTGAAGCCACCGCAGAGAATCTGCAGAAGAATGAGCTGGTGAAGATCAATGTGCTGAAGAACTGTGACGACGATGTGAAGGAAATCGCCTATACACTGGCGGAGCGTTCCGCTTCCGAGCTTGTGCAGGTGATTGGCAGAAAGATCGTTCTGTACAAGCCGGCAAAGGATCCGAAGGACAGACAGTATGATATGAAGCTGAGTAAAAAGGCTCAGGAGGATTGATGTTTCGCCCCGGGGCAGGATTCTGCTTCGGGGCTTTTGGAGTTTCCGGAGTAAATGATGATGGAAAAATCTTTGCGCCGCGTGGGGCTCATGGGCGGCACCTTTGATCCGATACACAATGCACATCTGTCTCTGGCAGATTGCGCCCTCAAAAGCCTGCCGCTGGATGAAATCTGGTTTTTGCCGGCTGCCGTTCCCTACCTGGATAAGCATGCTGTTAGCTCCTTTGCAGACCGCCTCCACATGACAGAGCTTGCCATTGCGGACCGGAAGGACTTCCGGGTTTCCGGTATAGAGGGTGAACGGACGGGAAATACCTACACAGCAGATACCCTGCGGATTCTGAAGGCGCGCTGTCCGGATACAGAGTTTCATTTCATTCTGGGCGCAGATCAGCTGTACTCTCTGGAAAGCTGGCATGAAATCGAAGTCATCTTTCAGCTCGCTGTGCTGACAGCTGCAGAGCGGGAACAGAGCGGCCATACAGACCGACAGGGCTTCCGGGCACGTATACAATACCTGAAGGAGCACTATCACGCCCGCATAGAAATGCTTTCCTTCCCGGAAATGGACATTTCCAGTACAGAGATCCGTCAGCGTGCTGCCGCGGGAGAAGACCTCCGGGGCCTGGTGCCGGAGGCGGTGCGTGACTATATTCTGAAGAACAGACTTTACCAGACAAAATCAGAGCAGGAGTAAGACTATGGCAGGAGACAAGAGCAGCAAAAAGGACAAAAAGCAAAACAAGCCGGATCTGACGGAGATCTACGAAATCCGGGAGCGACTGCAGAAGCTCTTGAAGCCTGACCGATATGAGCATTCCCTCAGCGTCAGCTTCACCTCGGTCTGTCTGGCCATGCGCTACGGTGCGGATCTCCGAAAGGCTGAGCTGGCAGGACTGGTGCACGATTGTGCCAAGCATTTCAGCAAGGATGAGCTGCTCCAGGCCTGCAAAAAGGACCATGTTGCTCTCACAGAGGAAATGCTGGCGAGTCCCCAGGTGATTCATTCTGTCTACGGCGCTGTCTATGCCAGAAAACTGTTCAACATCAAGGATTCAGAAATTCTCTCTGCCGTCTATTATCATACCCTTGGTCGTCCGGATATGACCTTGCTGGAGAAGATCGTGTTTACGGCAGACTATATCGAGGCGCGGCGGTTCAAGGCCGACCGGCTGCCGGAGATCCGTCAGCTGGCCTTTACGGACCTGGACAGAGCGGTTTACGAAATTCTCCATGACACCGTAAGCTATCTGGAGGAAAGCGGGGATAATGTCTGCAGCGCCTCGCTCCGGACCTATGCTTATTATCGTGATCTCGCGAAATAATGTTCATAATATCTTTGTCATGACTGCATTTATGTGCTAAAATATTCGTAAATATTTATTCTATAAGGAGCGAGATTCTATGACAAATACACAATCCCGTGAAATGGTAAAAGCAGCCTACACCGTACTGGATGAGAAAAAGGGTGAGGACATCTGTATCCTCGATATTTCCGGTGTTTCCGTTATCGCTGACTACTTTGTGATCGTAACAGCAGACAATGCCCGGCAGGTGGACGCGCTCTCTGATGCCGTTCAGGACCGCATGGCCGAGCTTCACTACGATCTGCGCCGTGCCGAGGGGCAGGCCAATTCCGGCTGGGTACTGCTGGACTTCAATGACATCATCATCCATATCTTTGATAAGGAACAGCGCTTCTTCTATGATCTGGAGAAGATCTGGTCCGACGGCAAAAAGATTCTGGATCCGAAGGAGCTGTAAACACCTACCGCAGCTCATAAGAGGCTTTAAGCGATGAAACAGGCACAAAGGAGAGCAAGACTCGTGTTCGCACAAGCGTTCGAAAAATCCTTGCTTTTCTGTCTGTACTATGGTATATTCTAAATATCGATAAAACAATCGTTTTGGGAATGTAAGGCACAATTGTACTGAAAGACAGGAGATAGTAGCTATGGGAAGACGTAAGAAAAATCCGGATCCGAACAATATGACACCGAAGCAGAAGGCCGTTTTTGAGTATATCCGACAGTGTGTACTGGAGCGCAATTATCCGCCCTCTGTTCGCGATATCTGTCAGGCGGTGGGACTGAAGTCCACCTCCAGTGTATTCGGTTATATCAATGATCTGGAAACCATGGGACTGATCAAGAAGGATCCCTCCCATCCCCGTGCTCTGCAGATTCTGACCAAGGAATTTCAGGCACACAATGAACGCGAGGTTGCGCAGGTGCCGCTGATCGGCACTGTTGCCGCAGGCATCCCCCTGCTGGCCGAGGAGAACGTGACCGACTACTTCCCGATTCCTGTGGATATGCTGCCCAACAAGAAGGTATTCATGCTGACCGTAAAGGGCGATTCCATGGTGAACTGCGGCATCCTGAACGGAGACCGGGTAATCGTAGAGCAGGACAATACCTGTGAAAACGGCGAGATCATTGTGGCCCTTGTGGATGACAGCGCGACAGTGAAGCGTTTCTACAAGGAGGACGGACACATTCGTCTGCAGCCGGAAAATGATCATATGGATCCCATTATTGTTCCTGACTGTGCTGTTCTCGGCAAGGTCATCGGACTGATCCGCATGGGTATGAAGTAAAAAATCGATGCAATGCAAATGACGGGCGCCCCGAAAAGGGACGCCCGTTTTGATACTCTGATATTCATTTATTGCCCATTTGCTGCTGAATCCCCGGGCCTGCAAGGGCAGAAGAGCCCTTACCTTTTCCTCATTTAATATGCGGTTAAATATCAATTTAACCGCATAAAGCTGTTAAATCCAGTTTTCCCGCAGGAACTGCAAAATATCTGCAGCCTTCGGCGGACAGCCATTCAATGACTTCGCAAAGCAATTGGTGCAATGTCCGACGCCGATTTCACCCGTTTGTCCCTTGTAGCCCTGGCCAATGGCAATTTTCGGCAGTCCCTTATGTAATTCACCGTTTTCATTCAAACGATTCAAGGCATGGATCAAGGATCCATAGCATGCGCTGCAGGCATCCTTCGGCTCTGTATATCTCGCCAGCCCCTTCACCTTATAGCTCAAGGGGAATTTCCTGCTCTTGCCGGACTCCGCCTCATTCAGGTAAATCAGATTGGCCTTTGCTGTGTCTGCCGATCCGATGCCCAGTGCCTCCGCCATGCCGATATAAGGCACCTCAGAGATGTCATAGCCCATGCAGTCACAGACATAGGCATCACAGAGTACGGGGTCCTTAAAGCCCAGAATCCGGTCCATCTGCACCGGATTGCCGCCCTCCTCGAAGTCCAGATCGCCGCAGATATTGTCCACCAGGATGAAGCTGTTGGGCGCCATCACATTCAGATGGGCAATGGGCTTGTGCAGTCCCAGGGTATGGAAGCGACGCTTTTCGCTGTTGGGAATGATGCCCTTGTTGTTCTTCAGGGCACAGGTCACCACGGTCTGACAATGTCCCTTCAGCACCGGCATGTTGATCATGTAATCCGCCTTCATGGCCCGATCACAGATCCGGATCTTCATGCCCTTGCAGTCATATTCTGTGGAGCTGTCCTTCTGCAGGTCCACAAAGGCTACATCATATTGCCGGCATACCTTGTCGTACCCAGCCATCTTAAAGGCGCTCTGGGTGCCGCAGCCTACCCAGGAGCCCTCCATAATCACAATGTTTTGAAAGCCGTGCTCCCGAAGATACTCAATGCTGCCGGACAGAAGCTCCGGATGGGTTGTGCCGCCGTCTGAAGGTGTGCAATTGGTCACCAGATTCGGCTTCAGCGCAATCTCTGCATCCTTATTCGGGATTTCTGCGGCAATGTCGGCTCTCTCCAGAACCTGCTTCACCATCTCCTTATAGTTGGTGCCGTGAATAATCAGAACATCATTTCTCTCCATAAATTTTCTCTCCTAACTCTCCTGCGTCAACTCTCAGTACTATACCGTCTTTCGCCACATCTTCGGTGAGAACAAAATCAGCATCGGCAGAATCTCCAATCTGCCGGCCAGCATATCAAAGGTCAGCACCAGCTTTGACAACACGGAATAGCTGCCGAAGTTGCTGTTCGGACCAACCAGTCCCAGGCCCGGACCTATGTTATTAAAGGTAGCTGCCACCGCTGAAAAATTCGTGATAAAGTCAAATCCGTCGAAGGAAATGATGAACACCGAAATCAAGTAGATCAGACAGTACATGATCAGATAGCAGTTCACGGAACGCACCACACTGTGCTCCAGACTCTTCCCTTCCAGACGAATGTGCTTCACTGCCTCCGGATGAATCAGAACATGCAGCTCCTTTCCCACCTCCTTAAACATGATCAGAAGTCGGGAAACCTTGATGCCGCCGCCGGTGGAGCCTGCGCAGGCACCGCTGAACATCAGAAACAGCAGTACCATCTGCGCCGGCTGTGACCAGAGCGTAAAGTCCAGCGTGCCGAAGCCGGTGGTTGTGATGATAGAGCCAACCGTAAAGAAGGAATGATGCAGGGAATACAGAAATTGTCCCCCGCAGATCGACAGATTGCTGAAGGCCAGGAAAATGGTGGATACCGCGATAATCAGAAAATATGCCCGCATCTCCTCACACTGCCATGCCTCCCGGAGCTTTCTCTGCTGTATAAGATAGAACACATTAAAGTTCACGCCGAAGAGGATCATGAATATAGTGATCAGAAACTGGCTCAGCATGCTGTAATCCGCCATACCGGAATTCCGGATGGCAAAGCCACCGGTGCCTGCCGTACCGAAGCCGATACAAAGCGCATCAAACAAAGGCATACCGGACAAAAGGAAGGCGAGAACGGCAATGACCGTCATGACAAAGTAAATCTTGTACAGGGCCTTTGCCGTATCCGCTACACGAGGGACCATTTTGCTGACATCCGGTCCCGGAGACTCCGCCTTCATGATCATCATATTGTAGCCGCCCCCCAGGGGAAGCACCGTCAGCACCAGCACCAGCACACCCATGCCGCCCATCCAGTGAGAAAAGCTGCGCCAGAAAATCAGTCCCTTTCCGAGAGCCTCCACATCCGAGAGAATGGAGGAACCCGTTGTGGTGAAGCCGGATACAATTTCAAAAAGCGCATCCACAAAGCTGGGGATTCTGCCGGAAAGATAAAACGGAAGCGCTCCCACGATAGAAAGCACCAGCCAGCAGCCGGCCACTGCCACAAAGCCCTCCCGGGCATAGAAGGCAATCTTTTTCGGCTTGCGAAGGCTCAGAAGCTTGCCCACCATCCAGGAGATGCCGCCCACCAGAAACAGCGTCAGGGCAGTCGGCTCCCGGTAAATCAAGGCGCAGATCAGAGGCAGCACCATGGCAATGCCCTCAATCTGCAGTACCCAGGCCAGTACATATACAATCATACTGAAATTCATATACTTACTCCTCAGGCCAGAATATCATTCAAATCATTAAAGCCGGTGTTCGTGGTCACGATGATGACCCGATCTCCCGGAAGCAGGAAATCCGCACCTCGCGGTGTGATGATCCGGTGATCACGAATGATGGCACCCACCAGCACATGGGGCTTCAGCTTCATTTCCGCAAAGGTCTTGTTGATAAGCTCCGGATCACTACCCACCTTGAATTCCAGTGCCTCTGCCCGGCCGTCTGCGATCTTGTACAGCGTCTCCACATTGGAGCCCTCGGAATTCTTCAGGGCACGTACATACTGTACGATCAAGTCCGCCACGATCTGCTTCGGGTAGATCACCGAGCCCAGATTCATGTCCTTCGTCACGTCCTCGAAGGCAATGCGGTTGATCTTTGTCACGAGACGCGCCTTGGAGAGCTTCCCGGCATAGAGGGAAAGCATGATGTTCTCCTCATCAAATCCGGTCAAGGAACAGAAGGCATCGATATTTTCGATTCCCTCCCGCTTCAGAAGCTGCTGATCGGCGCCGTCTCCGTTGATGATGGTGACCTTCGGAAATTCCGAGGCCAGATACTCGCAGCGATCCTTGTTCAGCTCGATGATCTTCAACTTGATGTTCAGCTTCGTTTCCTGGATATACTTGGCGATGTAGTAGCTCACCTTGCCGCCGCCGACAATCATGCAGCTCTTAATGGGCACGTAGTCGATGCCGACATTGGAAAAGAACTGCATAACCTGATTCGGCTTGGCAATAAAGCTGATCTCATCTCCCGCCCGGATCTCATCATTACCGGAGGGGATCATGACCTCTCCTGCCCGCTGTATGGTACAGATCAGCACCTCCACATGACAGATCTTCGGGAGCTCATAGAGCTTCAGTCCGCAGAGTCGGCTCTTCTCCGGAATTCTGGTACGAATCAGATCCAGACGCCCCCGGGAGAAGCTGTCGATCTTCATGGCAGAGGGGAAACGCAGAAGACGCTCCACCTCCTTGGCTGCTGCCATTTCCGGATTGATGACCAACGCCAGGTTCAGCTCGTCCCTAAGATACACCACCTCATCCGTGTACTGCGGGTCCCGGATCCGTGCAATGGTCGCGCAGTTGCCCTCCTTCTTGGCAATCAGACAGCAAAGCATATTGATCTCATCGGAATCCGTGGTGGCAATCAGCACGTCAGCATCCTTTACACCGGCCTCACTCTGCGTCTTCAGCACAGCGCCGTTTCCCTGAATACCCATAACGTCCAGGGCCTCCACCGCATGCCGCAGCACCTTCTCGTTGCTGTCGATGATGGTAATGTTGTGCCCCTCATGATTCAGCTGATCCGCCAGGGTCAGCCCCACCTTGCCGCATCCTACGACAATAATATTCATGTCTATTCTCCTTCGGCATCGCGCCGGGAAAGATCCTTCTGCAGCGGCTCCAGGAAATGAATCAGCATTTCCCTGTGGCTGCGGATCTGATAGCTGTGATCCAGCTCCGTATAATTGAAGCTCTTCTTTCCTCCGTCTTCCATCCTTTTCCAGAAAAACAGAATATCCCGGAAAGGAACATAGTAGGTCTCATTCCGGGACGTAAAGGACAGGACAATGAAGCTGATTCCCCCCTGGTCCTCAAAATCCTGCATGAAGCGCACCTGATGGGGATGCAGGTTCTTGAGCGGCCAGATGTCCTGATGGGATTCCTTGGCATCGAAGCAAACCGGAATCCCCTGCACCAAACCGATATAATCCACTGTGGACTTCTTTTCGAAATACGCCAGTGTGATCTGAGTATGCTCCTTATTCATGTCAATGGGAGTAATCGGCGTAGGTATCTTCTGAATCAGCGCCAGCTTTTTCTCCCGATATGCTTCAATGGTCTGGTTGATGAGTCCCTCAAGCTCCGAGCCTCTCAGGCCCCGTGACTTCCATGTACCCATGCATCCCAATCCGTAATAATAGAACGATCGTCGAAATAGTTGATCCGCATCGCCTCGCGCACTTCGGACAGCGTCGCATTGGTTTCCTTCACCGCATGCTCCGTGCCTGCCTTCAGGATATCGTATACCTGGGAAATGTCGGCGGCCCAGCGCGCTCTCTCTTCCCGGATTGGTGTCAGAAGTTCCTCCATCACCTTCAGCAGGAACTTCTTGCACTTCACGTCACCGAGACCGCCCCGCATGTAATGCTCCTTCATCTCGTCGAGGTTCCGGTACTCCGGCAGATATTCTGCGAACTGGTCCTCTCTGGAAAAGGCATCCAGGTAGGTGAATACCATATTGCCCTCCACATGGCCGGGGTCTGCGATATTGATGTGGGTAGGGTCTGTATACATGCCCATGATCTTTGTCTTCACGGTCTTGGCGTCATCAGAAAGATAGATGCAGTTGCCGAGGGACTTGGACATTTTGGCCTTTCCGTCCGTGCCCGGCAGACGACGCTGCGAAGCATTTTCCGGAATCAGAATATCCGGCTCCACCAGCACGTCACAGTTGTAGGTCTGGTTGAAGCGATGTGCGATTTCCCTTGTCTGCTCCACCATCGGCATCTGGTCCTCACCTGCCGGCACCGTCGTCGCCTTGAAGGCGGTAATGTCGGCGGCCTGAGAAACCGGGTAGGTGAAGAAGCCTGCGGGAAGGCCGGCTTCATTGTCGTTCTCGCTATCGCTGCCATTAAAGCCCCGAAGCTTCATCTCGCTCTTCACCGTGGGGTTCCGGGAAAGACGCTGGGTGGTCACCAGATTCATGTAGTAAAAGGTCAAGGCATGCAGTGCCGGTATCGCGCTCTGAATGCAGATGTTGGACTTATTGGGATCAATGCCCACAGAAAGGTAATCCAGTGTCACCTCAATGATATTGTCACGGATCTTCTTCGGATTGTCCCAGTTGTCCGTCAATGCCTGATCATCTGCCACAAGTATATTGATCTCATCAAATTTTCCGGAATTCTGCAGCTCCACTCTGCGCTTCAGAGAGCCCACATAGTGGCCGAGGTGCAGCTTGCCCGTAGGTCTGTCACCGGTAAGAATGATCTTCTTTTTTGCGTCCTTCGCTTCCATAATACCTCCTAAAAGGATTCCGCGGTCCTGTGTCCGGGAATCGTTGCATACGGAACTCATTATAGCACAGCCGGACAGAAAAGCATAGAGAGAGGCAGTCTATACAAAACGCTCATACTGGGGAACTCTGATATCCTGAAAGCTCCCCATTTCCCGGTAAATAAGCAGTGCCATATCGAGAAGCGGCAGCAGCAGCATGGTACCGCTGCCCTCTCCCAATGCAAAATCCCCATCCAGGATCGGCGACAGCGCGAGAAGCTGCAGTGCTGTCCTGCCCACGGCTTCCCGCGGCTGATGGGATGCGATCAGTACATTCCGAACCCGCCGGTCAAGACAGGCCGCCAGAAGCGCCGCCGCGGCAGAAATGGCGCCGTCCACCAGAATCGGCAGATTCTCCTCTGCTGCCCCCAGAAAAGCCCCTGTCATAGCGGCAATTTCATAACCGCCCAGCTCGGAAAGCACCACCAGGGGGGCACCGACATTGAGCTTACGGACCCGCAGAAGTCCCCGCCGGATGGCGGACTGCTTCCGCACAAGCCCTGCATCACTGAGGCCGGCACCGCGGCCCACAAAATGCGGCAGCAGCACGTCCAGGCAATGGAGATAGCTGCTTTCATCCCGAAGGTCCGCTGCCATTGTTTCCCTGTATACAGTATCCTGCACATTTACAGTCCAGCTGTCCGGAATACAGTGCTGCAGCAGAAGTCCCAGAAAAACAGCGGTGCTGGCCGTGGTATTGCCGATGCCCATTTCTCCGGTGCCGAGGATTTCATAACCCCTCTGCTTCAGCGCTCTGACCATTGCTTTTCCGACGCCGATGGCCTGCTCTGTTTCTGCCATCGTCATAGCAGCTTCCTCCGCCAGATTTCGACTGCCGCAGCGCACCGCAAGGGGCAGCAGCTCTCCCGTTCGAAGCGGCGGGCGCACCGGGGTTGTCTCTTCCAGGTCCAAAGCAGTGCCCGGTCGTTCCTTCATATCACCTGCATTTCCGGCTGCGTCACGATGCTCTGTCACCGCCTTTGTCTGATCCGGCAGCAGTCCCACGTCCGCCACAAAGACATCCGCGCCGGCGCGCTTTGCCAGACGGCTGGTGACCCCGCGGCCCTTTGCCAGCTCCTCTGCCACGATGCGGCTGACCGTCGCATCTGTCTGGCTGACATTCTCCGCCAGCACGCCATGATCTGCGGCAAAAATCAAAAGTCCCCGCTGAGACAATGCGGGACCGAAGACATTTCCCTCTAGGGCACAAAGTCGGGCCACCACATCCTCCAGCTTTCCCAGGGAATCGATGGGCTTCGCAATCTGATCCCAGTGCCGCTTTGCCTCCCGGGCGTCATGAAAGCGCCGGCACGCTGCCACAAAGGCCTCTGCTGCCGCCGGATTGGACTCCAGATAGAAATGCGGGAAGCCGGCATAGAGCGTCTCCGAATAAAAGCCAGCCCGGTAATGCCGGTCGGATTTCGGCTTCGAGATCTCCGCAGCCTCCCCGTTGGCCTCGGTATCATAATAATGGAACTCATGCCCCCGCAGACAGGTTCCTGCCGGGCCGAACAGACCGCCCACGGGAAAGCATGCCGAAAGATACCCGAAGCGTGTGAGCCTTTTCTGCCTCTCGGCATGGCCGGGAAAAATACCGCACATTTCATGCTCGTCCAATGCCGTCGAAAGATACAGGAAGCCGCCGCACTCCGCGATGGTGGGCATACCTTTTTTCACAGCGCGGCAGATGGCTTCCCGCATGACGACATTATCCGAAAGCGCCTGCGCATGATTTTCCGGATACCCTCCGCTGAGGATCAGGCCGTCTGCATCCTCCGGAAGGCCTGTATCGGACAGAGGGCTGAAGGGCACCAGCTCCGCTCCCAGCCGTTCCAGAAGGGCGCGATTCTCACTGTATTCAAATTGAAAGGCAGCATCCTCTGCCAATGCCAGCTTCACCTTTTTCATGGGCTGCTTCCTCGCTTCCTCCGTACTGTTTGACGCCGACAGCACCTCCGTTTCCCCGGGATCCCCCGCTGCCCGCGCAATGCTGAGGACTTTCTCCAGATCGAAATGTGTCTCCGCAGAGGCGGCAAGCTGCTCCATCCATTGCTGAAACGCCGGGAGTTCCTCCGGCTTCACAAGACCGAGATGCCGGGAGGGAAGCTGCAGTGCGGATTCCTCCGGAAGATATCCCAGCACAGGGATGCCGCACTGCTCCTCCACCAGCGTCTTCAGCCGCGGATAAAACATCGGAGAAACCCGGTTCAGAAGCACACCGGCAATCTGGCTGCCGCCCTTGTCTCCGTAATTCTGCATGCCCTGAATTTCGGCACAGAGGGAAACGCTGACGCCCCGGGCATCGGCGATCAGAAGCACCGGCGTATCGGTGAGCTTCGCAATCTCGTAGGAGCTCGCCGCACTGCTGATGCCGCCCAGACCGTCATAGTAGCCCATGACCCCCTCCAGGACCGTCAGCTCTGCCGGGTTCTGACAGAGTATGCGCCGCAGCCGCGCCGGATTCGTGAAATAGCTGTCCAGGTTGCCGCTCGGGATTCCCAGTACCTCCCGGTGGAACATCGGGTCAATGTAGTCGGGGCCGCACTTAAAGGATCGAAGCCGAAGGCCCCGCTTTCGGAAGGCTGCCAGCAGACCGCAGGTCATTGTTGTTTTTCCCGCGCCGCTGTGCATCGCTGCCAGCATGATTCTCGGTAGCTCGTGTTTCATCATGAATCGTATTTCTCCCGTAAAATGACAAAAGGAGAGGCACGAAACCGTACCTCTCCTCTAAATTTACCTTTTTACTGCAGATCCGTCAATACGACGCTTATACCTCGGCAATGGCCTCGATCTCGCAAAGAACGCCCTTCGGAAGATCCTTAACCGCAACACAGGAACGTGCCGGCTTGGAAATGAAGAACTTCTCATAAACAGCATTGAATGCAGCGAAATCAGCGATATCTGCCAGGAAGCAGGTGGTCTTCACAACCTTGGACATATCGGAGCCGGCAGCCTCAACGATGGCCTGTACATTCTTGCAGCTCTGGGCAGCCTGTGCCTCGATGCCCTCGCCGACAGCGCCGGTTGCCGGATCTACCGGAATCTGACCGGAACAGATCAGAAGATTGCCGGTAACAAAAGCCTGTGAATAAGGACCGATGGCAGCAGGTGCATTGTTAGTAGAAACAACTTTCATGATAGAACCTCCGTAGATATTGTTTTCTTGAACTTCCTGCATTGTACTACAACAATAAAATAAATTCAAGTTACTAAATAAAATCTTAGTCACCCCTGCTCCGCAGAAGAAATTTTCTGAATCGCCAGGGTGCCGGTTCTGGAAATCTCCACGATGCTGACGCCCTTCAGTGTATCCAGAAACATCTGGATTCGCTCCGGCATATCACACATCTGAATGGTCATCATATTTTTGCCGAGATCCACAATGCGGGCACCCATGATCTGGCAATTTTCCATGATATCCTTACGGATCTCGCGATTGTATCGGATCTTCACCATCACCAGCTCGCGACAGATGGCCTCGTGCTCCGCAAAGGTCCGCACCTTGATGATGTCCAGCTTTTTGTTGAGCTGCTTTTCGATCTGCTCCAGGGTACGCTCGTCTCCGCTGGACACAATCACCATATTGGAAACAGCATGGTCCTCTGTCTCACCCACTGCCAGGGAATCGATGTTGAAGCAACGCCGCCAGAACAGGCCGGCCACCTTGCAGAGCACGCCGACTCTGTTTTCCACCAGTACCGAATAAATTCTCTTCATTACACCACCTCGTTGGGATCCACATCAACCTCCAGCAGCACCGACTCGTCCGCCGCCAAGAAATCATCCAGCACGGCTTCTATGGATGCATTGTCACTTAGACAAAGATACTTCATCTTATAGGCCGCCGCCAGCATATCCAGCTCAGGGCTGCCGCTGAGATCTGTAACAGAGAATCGATCCTGATAGGTATAATGCTGGTACTGACGCACCAGACCCAGGACATTGTTCTTCACCACCACAATCTTCACGGGGATACCGTACTGCCGCATGGTACCCAGCTCCATCATGCTCATCTGAAAGGCACCGTCGCCGGAAACCGCAATGACCTGCCGCTTCGGGTCCGCCAGCTTGGCTCCCATGGCCGCCGGCACCGAATAGCCCATGGTGCCCATGCCGCCGGAAGTCAGAAACATGCCGTTCCGCATCTGATAGTTGCCGCAGGACCAGAGCTGATTCTGTCCCACATCCGCCACATAGACGCCGTCCCTTGCCATCTTCATGGAAAGTCGGTAAACGAACTCCTCCGGGGTCACGTGCTTCGCCTTCTGCATCCGGGCCAGCAATGCCTTCAGCCGCTTGTCCTCCGATTCCTTCTTGTAGGAATTCAGGGTCCGGATCCACTCATAGTATTCCGCCTTCAGATCCAGCTGATTGAAGCGGTCGAAAACACTGGCAATGTCTCCGACAAGAGGGATTTCCGGGCCGGCATTCTTGCCGATCTCCGCCGGGTCCACATCAATGTGTACAAGCGTTTTGTTTTCCGTGATGAGATCCGGCTGACTGATGGAACGGTCCGCCACCCGGGCACCTACCATGATGATCATATCCGCTTCATTCATGGCACGGTTTCCGTAGGGCTTGCCGTTGTTGCCCACCATGCCGAAGAACATGGGATTGTTGGTCTCCATGACGCCGATGCCCATCATGGTGCAGACCACCGGAATCTGATTCCGATCCGCGAACAGCTTCACCTTCTGCTCGGCATGCGCCAGATGCACACCGCCGCCGATACACATGATCGGCCGCTTTGCTTCCTCCAGGCGCTTAAACATTTTCTTGATCTGTACCTCATTGCCCTGGACCGTCGGCTTATAGGTACGAAGCTTCGCTTCCTCCGGATAACGGAAGTCCGTCAGCTCTGCCGTCTGTACATCGATGGGAATATCGATCAGCACCGGACCCTTGCGCCCGGAATTTGCGATATAGAAGGCCTCCTTCATGATGCGGGGAATATCCTTCACATCACGAACGCCGTAGCTGAACTTCACAAAGCTTTCGCAGGCGCCGCAGATATCCGCCTCCTGGAAGACATCGGAACCCACCAGATGGCTGTTGACCTGACCCGTGATCACCACCAGGGGGATACTGTCGGCAAAGGCCGTCGCGATACCTGTGATAATGTTGGTGGCACCCGGGCCGCTGGTGACGGCGCAGACACCCACCTTTCCGCTGACACGGGCATAGCCGTTTGCCGCATGCGCTGCATTCTGCTCCTCGCGCACCAGAACAGTCTTAATGTTTGTGTTTAAGATACTGTCAAAAAAAGGGCAAATGGCCACGCCGGGGTAGCCGAACACATACTCCGTCTGCTCCTTTTCAAGACATTTGACCAACGCATCCGCACCTGTCATAAGCAAATCCTCATCTCTTTCTCGTGTGATTCCACTACTATACCTTAAAACATTGAGCAAGAAAAGGGCGTGTGAAAAATGACTTCTCATTTTTCGCACACCCTTTGTCGTTCCTCGAAGCGGTTTTACATCGCCGTATTATTCGATAATCTTGAAACCGCGGGCAACAAATTCCTCGCGAATGCGCTGAACATGTGCAAAATCCCTGGTCTCCATCTGCACCGTCAGATAGCAGTCATTGACATCCATGTCCTCGGAGGTGGTGTTGTGATCCACCTTCGTAACATTGGCACCGAGCTCGGAAATGATGGAGGAAACCTCTGTCAGCTGTCCCGGCTTGTCCAGCAATGCCAGTGTCAGGGATGCCTTGCGTCCGGTCTTGATGAGACCGCGGTTGATGACGCGGGACAGGATATTCACATCGATGTTTCCGCCGGAAACCACGCAGACAACCTTCTTGCCCTCAACCGGGAGCTTATGGAACATAACGGCCGCCACAGATACCGCACCGGCACCCTCGGAAACCACCTTCTGCTTCTCCATAAGGGAAAGAATGGCAGCTGCAGTCTCATCCTCTGTCACAGTCACGATATCGTCCACATACTTGCAGACCATATCATAGGTGACATCACCGGGTGCCTTCACGGCAATGCCGTCGGCAAAGGTATGCACGGTATCCAGTGCTGCCAGCTTATGATTGTGGAAGGCCTGCTCCATGGAAGGAGCACCTGCCGCCTGTACGCCGTATACCTTACACTTCGGATTCAGCTTCTTCACCACAAAGGAAACACCGGAAATCAATCCGCCGCCGCCGATGGGCACCACAACCGCATCCGCATCCTCCAGCTGATCACAGATCTCCATACCGATGGTTCCCTGTCCGGCAATGACATCGATATCGTTGAAGGGATGGATAAACACGGCGCCGCTTTCTTTCTGGTAAGCAACGGAAGCGGCATAGGCATCATCATAGACACCGTCGATCATGCGTACCTCGGCACCATAGCCTCTGGTGGCCTCCACCTTGGAAATCGGTGCAATGGCCGGAAGGAAAATCGTAGACTTGGCGCCGGCCCTGGCCGCAGCCAGAGCCACACCCTGGGCATGGTTTCCTGCCGAGCAGGCCACCACACCCTTTGCCTTTTCTTCCTCTGTCAGCGTCGAAATCTTGTAGTAGGCGCCTCTGATCTTAAAGGAACCTGTATTCTGCAGATTCTCTGCCTTCAGATACAGGTCACAGCCTGCATCGATTCTTGTGGCATGCACGAGCTCCGTCCGGTTGATCACCGGCTTCAGCACATGGGCTGCCTGGTACACACGATCTAGTGTCAATTCCATGATGTTTTATCTCCTGCTTTTGCGCTTCCTAATTATCTGGCGTTGTCCAGATCCTGAACCTGCTTCCAGCCCATCTTCGCACGAAGATCACGGCCTGTCTCGGAAGCCAGTGTGTTGGCGTGTGCGTTTCTCATCGCATAGAAACGTGTTCTGCCGGCCTTGTTCTCAAGAATCCAATCCTTAGCGAAGGTACCATCCTGGATATCGGAAAGAATCTGCTTCATAGCCTTCTTAGCTTCCTCACCGATGATCTTCGGGCCGGCAGTGTAATCGCCGTACTCAGCAGTATCGGAGATGGAATAGCGCATGCCCTCGAAGCCTGCATTGAAGATCAGGTCAACGATGAGCTTCATCTCATGGATGCACTCGAAGTAAGCGTTCTCCGGCTTGTAGCCTGCCTCAACCAGAGTATTGAAGCCAGCCTCCATCAGAGCACATGCGCCGCCGCAAAGCACTGCCTGCTCACCGAAGAGATCGGTCTCGGTCTCCTCCTTGAAGGTTGTCTCCAGAAGACCGCCGCGTGCGCCGCCGATAGCAGCTGCATAAGCCTTTGCTACGTCCATAGAGTTGCCGGCCGGATCCTGCTCTGCAGCAACCAGACAAGGAACGCCCTTGCCATCTACATACTGAGAACGAACGGTGTGTCCCGGGCCCTTCGGTGCGATCATGATGACATTTACATCAGCAGGGGGAACGATGCATTTGAAGTGGATATTGAAGCCGTGTGCGAAGGCCAGGGTCTGACCTGCTCTCAGGTTCGGTGCGATGTCATTCTTGTAAAGATCTGCCTGCTTCTCATCGTTGACAAGGATCATGATCAGATCGCTCTGCTTTACAGCCTCAGCTGTGGTCAGAACGGTGAAGCCGTCCGCCTTTGCCTTTACAGCGCTCTTGGAACCCTCATAGAGGCCGATCACAACATCTACACCGCTGTCGCGAAGATTCATTGCATGTGCATGTCCCTGTGAACCGTAACCAATTACGGCAACCTTCTTGCCGTTCAGAAGATTCAGGTCACAATCCTTCTCATAGTACATAATAGCCATCGTTTTTTCTCCTTTTTGTCCTTGGTTTCATTCAGCAGTTAACCTGGCTACTGAACTTGTGTAGTTATATTTAAAGCCGCAGTGCAGCTCTAAACCAATTTAATCTGTCACGTTGCTGAGCTCTACCTTTCTCACATCATAGAGCTTTTCCAACTGTGACACCACCTGCGTCCGCAGATACTCGTCTCCCGTGGAAACGATTTCAATCTTGGTCACCCCGGGCACCTCGGTGGGACCGGCATGAATGGATTCGATATTGTAGCAGCGCTTAGCGTAGAGACCTGTAATGCGGTTCAGTACGCCGAAGCGATTGTTTACCCAAAGATAAATTGTAAACTTGTTCATGTTTCTCCTTACTGACCTCAGCCCTTCAAAATGATATCCTTAATGGACTTTCCGGGCGGGATCATCGGAAGAACCTTTTCATCCATATCAATATGACAGTCAATGACATAGGATCCCGTATCCCCGGTATCCGTTGCCTTCAGTACCTCTTCCAGCTCATCCAGACTGGATACGGAGAAGCCCTTTGCGCCGAAGGCATCTGCCAAGGCAGCAAAATTCGTCTTCCGATTCAGTGTCGTCTGGGAATATCGCTCGCCGTAGAAGATCCCCTGCCACTGCCGCACCATACCGAGTACATTGTTGTCCAGAATCACAACAGTCACCGGCAGCTCCTGACTCACCACCGTACAGAGCTCATTCAGATTCATACCGAAGGAGCCCTCCGAGGTGAAGAGCACCGTCCGCTTCCGTCCGGAGCCGATACAGCCGCCGATGGCAGCACCCAGGCCGTAGCCCATGGTACCGAGTCCGCCGGAGGTGAGCAGCGTTCTGGGCCTCTCAAAGCGATAGTACTGCACGGTCCACATCTGATGCTGTCCCACATCTGTGGCAATGACCGTGCTGTCCTCCATGTGCGCCCGCACCGCTTCAATGATATTCTTCGGGCAGAACTCTCCGGGGCGCTCCGGCGGGCCCTCCTTCATGTATTCCTCAATCAGCTTCCGCCACTCCGGATGCTGCTGCTCCTCCAGATCCTTCAGAAGATCCGAAAGGATTTCCTTGACATCTCCCTGCACTGAGAGATCCGGCTGCACATTCTTTCCAAGCTCTGCCTTATCGATATCGATATGAATCACCGTACACTTACTGGTATATTCATTGATATCACCTGTGGCTCTGTCGGAGAAGCGAACACCTACAGCGATCATCAGATCACATTCTGACTGGGCCTTGGAGGAAGCATAGATGCCGTGCATACCGCACATGCCCAGATTGTAATCATAGGAATCCGGGAGCACCGTCCGCCCCATCATGCTGACACCCACCGGGGCATCCAGCCGTCTGGAAAGCGCCAGCAGCTCTTCTCCGGCATCCGCCGCCTGTACACCGCCGCCGCAGTAGATAAAGGGCCGTTCCGCCTTGCGAATGGCCTCCAGCACCAGCTCTCTCTTATAGGAAAGCTTCGGCTTATCCGGCATCCGCGGTACCACAGCGATGCCGTACTCACAGGAGCCGATCTGCACATTCTTCGGAATATCGATCAGCACCGGACCCTTTCTTCCGGTATTGGCAATGAGGAAGGCTTCCTTGATGGTCTGCTCCAGCTCTGTCACATCCCGCACCATGAAATTGTGCTTCACCACCGGCTGGGTGATGCCCACAATGTCCACCTCCTGGAAGCTGTCCCTTCCCAGAGCATCCATGGATACATTGCCGGTAATGGCCACAAGCGGCACCGAGTCTAGGTTGGCATTGGCAATGCCGGTCACCAGATTTGTTGCACCCGGGCCGCTGGTGGCAATCACCACACCCGTCTTGCCGCTGGCTCTGGCATAGCCGTCTGCCGCATGGCAGGCCCCCTGCTCATGGGCGGTGATTACATGGTTGATGCGATCACTGCATTTGTACAGCTCATCGTAGATGTTCAACACCGCGCCGCCGGGATAGCCGAAAACGGTATCGACGCCCTGATTGATCAGCTCCTCAATCAGGATTCTGGCTCCATTCAATCTCATCCAAATCCTCCAAGTACAGAACTAACGCTCCCGCGTAAAAAAATAACCCTGCAGCGCAACGCTGCAAGGTTATCAGACTCATCTGTCATTATCTACCCTGAAAAGCGCCACGCAAACAAGCATTACTGCCAATGACAATAATGTTAATCAGAATAATAATGACAGATAGTTCAAAACTCATGTACATATTATTCATGGCCTCCTTGCGTACCCCTTTCATTAGGTTAGGTGAATTATCCCACTTTTACCCTGACCTGTCAATATAGAATTCCGCGAACGGGCTATACAGCTTGCCTAGAACTGATATAGCCCACAGGAATATCAAAAAGCATTTTCATAATGTGAGATTTTCTCTTCATCAAAGCACACCACATCAAAGCGGCAGGGCGTATGGTAGAGGGACAGCTGATGGGCCTGCAGATAATGAAGTGCTACCGTACGAATGCTCTGCTGCTTCCGGTAATTCACCGCCGTATAGGCATCCCCGTAAAGCCGTGAGCTCCGGGACTTCACCTCCACAAAGACATAGGCATAGGGCTGTCGCCGCCGGTCCAGCATGATGAGGTCGATTTCATTACGATGAAAGCGATAATTGCATTCCAGAAGCTGAAATCCCTTTTCTTGAAGATACGCAAGCGCCCGGCGCTCATGCAGCCGTCCCTTTCGGAAGTTCATTTCCTTTTCCGGCATTTTTCTGCACCTCCCCGGCACCGCCTATTCTTCCACGAAGTTCTTAATAAAGCTCCTTCTGTGAATCTCGCAGGGGCCGTACTGCTTCAGCGCCTCGATATGCACCTTCGTGCCGTAGCCCTTGTTCTTGGCAAAGCCGTATTCCGGGTACTTCTGATCATAGTCCAGCATCAGATGATCCCTCGTTACCTTTGCGATAATGCTGGCTGCCGCGATGGACACGGACTTGGCATCACCCTTGATGATCGGAAGCTGCGGAATGCTGACGTCCGGAATGGTCACCGCATCGTTCAGCAACAGCTCCGGCGCTCTTCCGAGCTTCTCCTCCACCTGAGCAATGGCCAGTCGCATGGCCTCGTAGGTGGCATTCAGAATGTTGATCTCATCGATGCGCTTCTCGGAAACGATGCCATAGCCAAAGGCCAGCGCCTTTTCCTCAATTTCCGGCAGCAGGGCCTCCCGCCGCTTTTCGCTGAGCTTCTTGGAATCGTTGAGATAAAGAATCTCCGCATCCCGGGGCAGAACACAGCAGGCTGCCACCACAGGCCCCGCCAGGGGTCCCCGTCCCGCTTCATCAATGCCGCCGATGAAGCTGAGGCTCGGGTATTGATTCTCATACGCACGCATAAGCGCCAGCCGCTGCTGCTCCTGCAGCAGCCGTTCACCCTTCAGCGTTCTCAGCATTGTCCTTCCCCTCCGTCTCAACCTCTGTCTTGTCCTTCATGGGGCTTTCCAGTGTGATCCTTCCCAGACGTCCGGCCCGGAAATCATCCAGCACAACCTTGGCCGCCTTGGTGTAGTCGGGATCTCCGCCCTTTTTCATGCAGCCGCGCCGGCGGGCGATCTCGTCAAAGACCGGCAGCGCCTCCTCCAGCCCGCGCAGACTTTCGCCATAGCGTTCAATCAGCGCATCCGGATAGTAGCGAACCAGGAACTTGATGAGATAGAACACCAGCTCATCAATGTTCAGGATCTGGTCGTTGATGGAGCCGATGATGGCCAGATTCATACCCACGATCTCCCGCTCAAACTTCGGCCAGGTGATACCCGGGGTATCCAGAAGCTGCAGCTTCGGATTGACCTTGATCCACTGGTTTCCGCGGGTCACGCCGGGCTTGTTGCCGGTCTTTGCCATAGATTTGCCGACATATGAATTGATAAATGTCGATTTTCCCACATTCGGAATGCCCACTACCATGGCCCGAATCACCGGAGTCTGAATGCCGCGCTTTTTGTTTCGCTCCACGATGGGCTCACAGGCCGTGTCGATCAGGGCATTCAGCTTCTTCAGCGTGCCCTTGCTCCGGGCATCGATCTCCAGTGTATAGAAGCCCTTCTTCCGAAAATAGTCCGCAAAAGCCAGTGTCTGCTTCCGATCCGCAAGATCCGCCTTGTTCAAAAGCACAATTCTGGCCTTGTCCTTGGCGAAGCTGTCAATATCCGGATTCCGGCTGGATTCCGGACAGCGGCAGTCAACAATTTCGATGATCAGATCCACCAGCTGCAGATCGTTTCGCATATTTCGTTTTGCCTTGGCCATATGGCCGGGATACCATTGAATGTTCATCTGTTCTCCTAATCCATTAATGAATCAAACCGAATCGCCCAAAGGGAAGCACCCGCAGCCATACCCTTCCGAGGATCTGGCTGCTGCGGACATTGCCCACATTCTGAAAGCGACTGTCCTCCGAGGAATCCGCATTGTCGCCGATGAGAAAGTATTCATCCGGCAGCAGGGTAATGGGATTTTCCGCCAGACCGCTGAGGCTGATCTCACTGATCTTATCTGTTTCCAGCAGCTTCCCGTCAATATAAATATGTCCGTTCTGGATAATGACGGTTTCTCCCGGCAGCCCCACCACGCGCTTCACGGTGACATTGCCGTCAGACCGCTGAAAGGCCACCACATCCATCCGTCCAGGAGAGAAGAAATGGTAGCTCAGTGTATCCAGCATCACCGTATCGCCGCTGTATAGGCATGGCTCCATGCTGTGTCCCGACATGCTCAGCTGTGTGAAAAAACCGAATACCAGAAACCAGGCCAGGGAAACCAGGACGATGACATTGACCAGTCCCCGGCAGCAGCGCTGCAAAAAATTTCGCTCCGTCATCCTTCCTCCTATGACAAAACCGGCCGCCTGATATCAGAAAAGGGCGCCCTCCGAAAAGGACACCCCACAGGCTCTTATTATATAGAAGAGATTACTTCGCAGCCTTAACCTTGGCAGCCTTACCAACACGGTCACGAAGGTATGTCAGCTTCGCTCTTCTTACCTTACCGGAACGAACCACCTCAACCTTCTCAACCAGCGGGCTGTGCATCGGCCAGGTCTTCTCTACGCCTACGCCGTTGCTGGTCTTACGAACCGTGAAGGTTGCTCTGTTGGAGCCGCCCTGGATCTTCAGAACAGTGCCCTCGAAAATCTGTGTTCTCTCACGGTTGCCCTCTTTGATCTTGTTGTACACCTTAACAGTGTCACCGGTCTTGAAGCTGGAAACCTCGCTCTTCAGCTGAGCATCCTCGATGCCCTTAATGATCTCATAGTTTGTCATTGTGTTACCTCCTAATATCTATTCGATGTTCATTCACGATCTCCGTTTCGCCGCCAGCGGAACATCTCTTAAAGTCACAACTTTGATAATATACCACGCCGATTTATAGATTGCAAGCACTTCTTCACAGGCTAATGTCTTCTTTTTCAGCTGCCGGATTCTGCTCTGCTTCTGCCGCAGCCGCTGCTTTGTGCCGCCGGCGCTTCGGCTTTTTCGACGCAAACTCCTCCGGATGTGAATTGTAGTAAATCTCATAAAGGTCAGGCCTTTGCTGCTGTGTCCGCAGCAGACTCTGCTGATGCCGCCATTCATCCACCTTCTTGTGATCTCCGGAAAGCAGAATGGGCGGCACATGCATGCCCATAAACGCCTCCGGGCGGGAATACTGCGGATATTCCAGAAGGCCGTCGGAGAAGCTTTCGATTTCGTGACTGGCTTCCTTGTTCAGAACGCCCTCCACCAGACGGGAAACGGCATCGATCATACAGAGCGCCGGCAGCTCGCCGCCGGTCAGTACATAGTCGCCGATGGAGACATTTTCCGTCCCCAGCAGCTCCAGCGCACGTTCGTCTACGCCCTCATAGTGGCCGCAGAGGAAGATCAGGTCCTCCTCCTGAGAAAGCTCCTCCGCAAAGCGCTGATCAAAGCGGCGTCCCTGGGGCGACATATACAGCACCCGGGGACGTCGTCCCAGCTTCTCTGTAATGGCGGTATAGCAGTCATAAATGGGCTGCACCTGCATCAGCATCCCTGCACCACCGCCGTAAGGCGCATCATCCACATGTCCGTGCCGCTCCTTGGTAAAGCTGCGAATGTCCACTGCCTCCACATGGATCTTGCCGTCCTCAATGGCACGGCCGGTGATGGAGGTATTCACGGCATTCATGATCATATCCGGGAACAGGGTCATGACATAGTAGTTTTTCATAAATCCAGCAAGCCCTCCAGAAGATGCACCTTGATATAGTCCTCCTCCGGCTTCATCTCCAGAACACAGTTCGGTGCCTTCGGGATCAGCAGATCCTTTCCGTTATCCCTCGCCACCACAAATACATTGTTGGCGCCGGTTTCCAGAATATCCTTCACGCGGCCCAGGACCTCGCCCTCGTCGGTGATGACCTGTACGCCGATGAGATCCCCCATGAAATATTCTCCCTCCGGAAGCGCAATCGCATCCTCCCGGTCCACCAGCAGGTCATAGTTTCGGAGATTCTGCACATCCTCGATCCTGTCCAGACCCTTGAACTTCAGAAGGGCCATATTCTGATGGAAGCGAACAGACTCCACCTCCAGCATGCGCTGCTCTGTCTGGCTTCTGCGGAATCCCCTGGAAGCCGGCTCCAGATAAACCTTCTCGAGATCCAGAAAACGATCCGGATCCTCGGTGCTGGGCTTCACCTTCACCTCGCCCTTCAGTCCGTGGGTTGTCACAATAGTTCCCACACGCAGTTGTTTCAGCATATTCGCCTCCTGTTTAAAAAGGTTAGCACCAAATCGCCACTAAAATAATAGGACCGCACCCGGACAAGCCGTGTGCGATCCTGCAAGCCCTGCTGCGACGTATTATCTGATGTCCACAGAGACCTTTACCTCCGCCTTCGATGCCGCGGCACTGATGACAGAGCGAATGGCCTTTGCAATACGTCCCGAACGGCCGATTACCTTACCCATATCCTGTTCGTTGACAGACAGGGTCAGTACAATCTCGCCGTCCTTGTTCTCTTCTGTGACCTTCACGTCATCCGGGAACTGCACAAGGGATCTTGCAATGGTTTCCAGTAATTCCTTCATTCGGACTCCAATCTCTGCCGACTGTCATGCTGCCTTCTGCAGCACTTAAGCAAGGCAGTCTCAGATGCCAGCGATCTTCAGAAGCTTAGCAACAGTCTCTGTGGGCTGTGCGCCGTTTGCAAGCCACTTCTTAGCAGCCTCTGTGTCGATCTTGATCACAGACGGCTCCTGCTTCGGATCATAGATACCGATCTCCTCGATGAACTTTCCGTTTCTCGGGCTTCTGGAATCAGCAACGATTACTCTGTAAAAAGGTGCGTGAATCTGTCCCATTCTTCTCAATCTGATCTTAACTGCCATTGTCTTATTCTCCTTTGAATTTTTGAAATGATATCTATCTTAACAGCTGTACTGCTAAAACCTTTTAAAAGGGCATTCTGCCGCCCTTGCCCATGCCGGGGAAGCCCTTCATGCCGCCCATACCCGGGAAGCCGCCATGCTTTCCTCTCATGGAGCCGCCGAACTGCTTCATCATCTTCTGCATTTCGTCAAACTGCTTAACCAGGCGGTTGACCTCTGCAATATCCACTCCCGCACCGGCTGCAATACGCCGCTTCCGGGAAGGATTCATCAGCTTCGGATTGGCTCTTTCCTTCAGTGTCATGGACTGGATGATGGACTTGACACGCTTCATCTGCTTCTCCGCCTCGTCGAGGTCCAGAGAATCCAGGGCCTTGCCCATACCCGGAAGCATTTTCAGGATGCCGCCCAGACCGCCCAGCTTCTGCAGCTGACCCATCTGATCCAGGAAATCATCATAGCTGAACTGTCCCTTGGACATGCGCCGTACAGAATCCCGGGCCTTTTTCTCATCCAGCTCACTCTGTGCCCGCTCAATCAGAGAAAGCACATCGCCCATGCCGAGGATACGCCCCGCCATACGGTCCGGATAGAACTGCTCGAGTTCCGAAAGCTTCTCGCCCATACCGAGGTACAGGATCGGCTTTCCGGTCATGGCCTTGATGGACAAGGCCGCACCACCGCGGGTGTCGCCGTCGCACTTGGTCAGGATCACACCGTCAATGCCTACCCGCTCCACGAAGGTCTCGGCAACATTTACGGCTTCCTGTCCGGTCATGGCATCCACCGTCAGAATGCTCCAGTCCACCTGGACAGCCTTTTTGATGTTGGAAAGCTCATCCATGAGCTTTTCATCGATCTGGAGTCGGCCCGCGGTATCCAGAATGACCACATTGTAGTCCTTCTGCTTTGCTTCCTCCACAGCACGTCTCGCAATCTCCACCGGATTCACCTTATCTCCCAGGGAGAAGAAGGGAACCTCCTGCTTTTCGGCATTCACACGCAGCTGATCGATGGCTGCCGGACGATAGACGTCACAGGCTGCCAGCATCGGTCTTCTGTGCTGCTGCTTGAACTTGCCCGCCAGCTTGGCTGCGGTGGTGGTCTTACCGGCACCCTGGAGACCCACCATCATGATGACCGTGATCTCATTCTGGGGACGAAGCTTGATCTCCGTGGTTTCGGAGCCCATCATTTCTGTGAGCTCCTCATTCACGATCTTCACCACCATCTGGGCCGGTGTCAGTGAATTGAGGACCTCTTCACCGATGGCCTTCTCCTTCACCTTCGCCACAAATTCCTTCACGAGCTTGAAGTTCACGTCGGCCTCAAGAAGTGCCATCCGCACCTCCCGGAGCGCCTTATTGACGTCCTCCTCCGAAAGCCTGCCCTTGCCGGACAGATTCGCAAATATATTTGTTAAACGATCGGACAAATTCTCAAATGCCATCTATGATTTCTCCTGCAAGCCGACGAATCTCCGCTTCGGAGGATTCTGTCTGAATTCTTTCCGCCAGTGCCCGGATGCGGAGCATCCGTTTTTCCAGTCCCAGAGTCGCCTCTGATTCTGCCAGCTTCTGATCTGCTCTTCGAAAGAGCTCCTGTGCCGCCTGTCGCGTGATGCCCAGCTCTTCACCGATCTCGCTGAAGCTCATGTCATCCACGATGTGGTACTCATACACTCTTCTCTGATTTTCCTTCAGCAATCCGCCGTAGAGCTCAAAAAGATTGCCCTTGATCACAAAGTCTTCCATCAAATCCTCTCCAAACCTCAGCTATGATAGCAAAGAGAGGCATGGCTGTCAAGCATTTTTCTTGGCAGTGGTCGTCGCCATGGGTCAAGCGGCAGCTTGGCTGGCGGGGTGTCCATGACGACAGACGGAAGCTTATCCCTTCCGAAATGCCTTTACCAGGGTTTCACCATCTTCATAGCCCTGATTCTTCAGCTCATTGACAAACCACTCATCGATGCCGTCCACCGCATTGCGGAAGGAATCGATATCCAGGTCCTCATAGCTTGTGATGGTGACACCGTTCTTCTCAGACCAGCGGTTCATGATCTCCTCATCGCCGGAGCGGTTGATTTCACGCTCATAGCGCACGGCCAGCTGTCCGCATTCGTCGATCACCTTCTGCTGCTCCGGTGTCAGGGCATCATAGATGTCCTGGTTGATGCAGAAGAAGAGGCAGTCATAGTTCGCATTCCACATGGAGCAGTAGGGCTGTACCTCCTGCACACTGGCGGCATCAATGGCCGGCAACGGATTCTCCTGTCCTTCTACGGTCTTCTGCTGCAGTGCCGTATAGGTCTCGGACCAGTTCATGTTGGTGGCATCCGCGCCCCAGCGCTTGTAGCATTCCATCAGCAGATTGGAGCCTGCCACACGGATCTTCAGGTTCTTCATGTCCTCTACGGACTTGATCTCCCGCACGCTGTTCGTCAGCTCACGGAAGCCGTTCTCCGCAATGCCCATGCAGTGCAGACCATACTCACTGAGGATATCCTTCAGCAGCTCACCGGCCTCACCGTCCAGCATGGCATCCGCATCCTCCACAGAATCAAAGAGATAAGGAAGAGAAACCACATTGAAGCGGGGATCAAAGGCAGAGTAGATCAGGTTGCTGTGCATGGAGATCTGCACCGGATCACCGTTCATGAGCGCCTGTATGCCCTCACTCTGGTTTCCGTTGGTCAGCTGATCCGCTGCATAGACATTGACCTTGATCTTGCCGCCGGTGGCCTTCTCCACGAGCTTTCCGAAGCGGCGTCCGCCCTCGGCCCATGTAGAGGTCTCTGTGGTGGAGCAGGTAAAGTTCCAGGTCTGCTCCTCCCAGCCCAGATCACTGTAGTCCTCGATTTCTGTCAGGTCCTCATCGGCATTGTCGGAGCCGCCGACATTATCCTCACCGGCCGTCACCGTACCGGTATAGCCGCCGTCCGCCGCCAGAAGACGCGGCAGGAAGGTGGAAACAGAAGGCACATAAGTAATAAGGAACAGCACCACCACGCTGGCAAAGATCATCGGTGCCACGGCGCGGGAAATCTTCGGGATGTCCACATTTTCCATGCCCTCCTTCAGCTTCACCGCGATGGCCACAAAGAGGTTGACGCCCACCGGCGGGGTCACCTGACCGATGGCCAGATTCACCGTTGCCACCACGCCGAAGGCCACCACATCATAGCCCAGGGACTTGCAGACCGGCAGCATGATGGGAATGAATATATACATGGCCGAGTTTGCATCGATAAAGCAGCCCGCGATCAGGAAGATAATGTTGACGATCAGCAGGAATGTAAACTGGTTATGTGCAATGCTGCCCAACAGCTGTGACGCTGCATCGGCAATGCCGAATTTGGTGCAGACAAAGGAGAACAGGGAGGCAGAGGCCACAATAATCATGATGCCGCCGGTGGTCTTCGCCGAGTCAATCAGAATTTCGTGAAGCTCCTGCAGCTTTACCTCCCGGTAAATGAAGATGCCCACGAAGAGTCCGTATACCACGGACACTGCCGCCGCCTCTGTCGGTGTAAATACGCCGCCGTAGATACCGCCCAGGATAATCACCGGCATCAGAAGGCCCCAGAAGGCGTCCTTAAAGGCCGCCCAGCGCTCTGCAGCACTGGCTCTCTTCTGCGTGGACTGAATGTTCTTTCTTCTGGCCTCGATCATAACCACCACGATCAGCGCCACACCCATGAGAATGCCGGGCACAATGCCGGCCATGAACATATCTGCAATGGACACACCGGTGATGGAGGCATAGACCACGAAGGCAATGCTGGGCGGAATGACAATGGCGATGGAGCTGGCTGTGGCCATCAGCGCCGAAGCAAAGGGCGCACTGAAGCCGCCCTCCTCAATCATGGCCGGAATCAGTACCGCACCGAGAGCTGCCACCGTCGCCGGGCCGGAGCCGGAAATGGCGCCGAAGAAGCAGGCGACAATGACACAGACAATGGCCAGACCGCCTCTTCTATGCCCCACGCAGGTGTTGACGAAGCGAATCAGCCGGCGGGAAATGCCGGCCTTCGCCATGATGTTTCCGGACAGCACAAAAAAAGGAATGGCCAGCAGCAGGAACTTGCTGATGCCGGAATACATGTTTGTGGCCACAATGGTCAGACTGGTGCCAGAATACAGGATGGCACAAACCGAAGAAAGTCCCAGACAGATGCCGATGGGAATGCCCATGAGCAGGAAGATAAAGAAGGACAGAAAAAGAACCGCACTGATCATCACTTGTCCTCCCTTCCGCAGCTGTCAAGATAGAACTCAATGAAATGCAGGATCATGCAGGCCGCACCGATGGGTACGAAGGACCAGAAGATCCACTCCGGCCAGTTCAGCACAAAGGTACGTTTGCCGTTCTCCAGCTGCGTGATCACCTTATCCAGGCCGTATTTAAACAGTACAGCCGTAAAGAGCACGGAAAGCACCGTACTGAGCAGAAGACAGCCCTTCCGGATCTTCTTCGGCAGGCGGTCTGTGAGAATGGTGAGATTCACAAGCTCCCCCTCCCGGCAGGCCAGCGCAGCGGCCAGCAGCGTAATCAGAACAAATACAGCCACCACCAGCTCCTCCGTAAAGGACCAGGACTGGTGAATCACCTTTCGTGAAAAAACATTGCCCACGGTCAGCACGAGAATCAGCAGGATCGAAAGATCCAGTACGATTTTCTCGACTACCGCAAGGGCATTCATCAGTTTCTTATAGATTTTCATACTTCCCCTAAATCATTTTGGTCAATCAAAAATACTGTCTACATACTTCTTGGCATCGAACTTCTGAAGATCCGATACCTTTTCGCCCACACCGATGTACTTCACCGGAATGCCCAGCTCCGACTGTACCGCCAATGCGATGCCGCCCTTGGCCGTGCCGTCCATCTTGGTGAGGATAATGCCGGTGACCTGGCAACAGTCCTTGAAGATCTGGGCCTGGCTCATGGCATTCTGTCCTGTGGTGGCATCCAGTACCACCAGGGTCTCCCGATAGCCCTCGGCAAATTCCCGGTCGATGATGCGGTTGATCTTGCCAAGCTCCTGCATCAGATTCTTCTTGTTGTGCAGGCGGCCTGCGGTGTCAATGATGAGAAGATCCGCATGCTTGGCCTTAAAGGACTGCAGGGCATCAAATACCACGGCAGCCGGGTCCGAGCCCTCCTTCTGATGGATCACGTCCACACCGCTGCGCTTGCCCCACTCACAGAGCTGTTCAATGGCGCCGGCCCGGAAGGTATCCGCTGCTGCCAGAATGACCCGCTTGCCTCTTCCCTTGAAATTGGCCGCCAGCTTGCCGATGGAGGTGGTTTTTCCCACACCGTTGACGCCGATCACGGAGATAATGCTCTTCTGCCGTTCGAAGTCATAGTAGGAATCATCCACCCGCATGAGCTCATAGAGGTAGTCCCGGAGAATGCGCTTCACATCCCGTGTCATGTTCACGCCCTGCCGGTCTGCCTCGTGCCGTACGGCATCGATCACCTTCATGGCCGTGTTCACACCCACATCGCTCATGATCATGGCATCCTCCAGCTCCTCATAGAAGCTGTCGTCTGCCACCTCATTGGACTGGAAAATATTGTTGATCAGCTTGGAAAAAAAATTCATGCTTCCTCCTTCTGTCAGTTGTCGAGCTGGTCCTGCACCAGATCCACGGAAACCAGTGCCGAAATGCCCTTTTCCTGCATGGTGATGCCGAAGAGCCGGTCTGCCCGCTCCATGGTGCCGCGTCGATGGGTAATGACAATAAACTGAGTATGCTCCGTCAGATTCGTGAGATATCCGGCAAAGCGGGCCACATTGGAGTCGTCCAGCGCCGCTTCGATCTCGTCCAGCAGGCAGAAGGGCGACGGCTTCAGACTCTGAATGGCAAAGAGCAGGGAAATGGCGGTCAGAGCTTTTTCTCCGCCGGAAAGCTGCAGCATATTCTGGAGCTTCTTTCCCGGCGGCTCCGCAATGATGCTGATGCCGCAGGTCAGAACGTCTCCGTCCTCTGTATCCAACTCGATCCGTCCCTGTCCGCCGCCGAAGAGCACCTTGAAGACGCGGTTAAACTCCTTCTGGATCATGGCAAAGTTTTCCCGGAACTGCTTCCGCATGCCGCTGTCCAGATCCCGGATGATGCCCTGGAGGCTTGCCTCCGACTGCACCAGATCCTGGTACTGGGTATTCAGGAACTCATACCGTCCGGACAACTCTTTGTACTGCTCAATGGCATCCAGATTCACAGAGCCCAGCGCTTTCATCTGACTCTTCAGTGCGGCAGTCTCGGAACGCAACTGACTGAGACTTGTATCCTCCGGAATCATGCCTTCCTTTGCCGCCTGGTAGGTCAAATGGTACTCCTCCAGCATATAATCCGTCATCGCACCGATGCGCTGACTGAGCTTCTCCTTCTGAGAAGCCACACGCATGGCTTCCTTCTGCAGAGAAACCAGCTCTGCCGAGATGCTGTCCTTCTCGCCGAATACCGCCTTCTGGGCACTGAGCAAAGCAGACTTTTCCTCTGCCAGCGCAGCATCCCTTTCCTGCAGGGTCTGCGCCTTTTCTGCCGCCGCCTGCATTTCCGCAGAAAGCGCCGTGATCTTCTCCTTCTTTTCGGCAATGCTGCGCGCACTGTTCTCCGCCGAGGTATCCAATCCGGCCAAGGCCTCAAAGGCCGTGGTCAGCTCTCCGGACAGACGCTTCAGGGAATCCGCTGCGAAGCCGGTTCTCGCCGAAAACTCGCTGTAGCTTGCATTCAGCATGGAACGAATGCCGAGACTTGCCGTGTTGCGGGAAAGCAGCAGCTCCTGCTCTTCCCGCCGAAGACGCTCACCCTCATTTTTCAATGCGGTTTGCGCATCCTCTGCTGCTTCCTTCCTCTTCCGCAGCGCCGCGATGCGGTCTGCAGCCTTCAGCAGCTGCTCCTCCAGCTCCTCCAGCTCCCGCTGGCGGCTCATGAGATTGGAGCTGCTCCGATAGGCACCGCCGGAAATGGAGCCGCCCGGATTCAGCAGATCTCCCTCCAGGGTCACAATACGAAGACTCTGGCGATAATTCCGGGCAATCCGCAGCGCATGGTCGATGTTGTCCACCACCAGTACCCGCCCCAGCAGATACTCGGCCAGGACCTGCAGCTCCGGCCGGTAGTCAATGAGGTCGCAGGCCAGCCCGATGGCCCCCTCCTCCGATGCCGCCCGCAGACAGTTCTCGTCCCGACGGCCCCGGATATTGCTGAGGGGCAGGAAGGTGGCACGTCCGTAGCGGTTCTTTTTCAGGAGCTGCACCATTTCCTTCGCGGTCTGCTCATCCCGGGTCACAATGTTCTGGACACTGCCGCCGAGCGCCGTTTCAATGGCCACTTCGTACTTCTTCGGCACCTGAATCAGCTCCGCCACCACGCCCTCGAGTCCCGGCACCTGATTGCGGCGATCCATCACCATTTTCACGGCATTGCCGAAGCCCTCATAGCGCTCCGCCAGATTCCGGAGGGTTTCCAAGCGGTTCTTGCTGCTGCCGTGAAGCTGAAGCTGCTGCTGCAGCTCATTTCCCAGCGCCTTAACCGTATCTCCGCTGCTGCGGAGCTTCTCCTCGTTTTCCTTTCGGGCCTCCGTCTTTTTCTGAAGACTGGCTTCAATTTCCGCCAAGGCCTGCTGCTTTTCCTCCAGCCTGCCGAGAAGCTCCTGGGACGGCCCCTTCAGGGCATCGACAGAATCGCCAGGCGAGCGCTGCTCCAGTGCATAATCCTCGCCCATGCACGCATGAACGGCAGAAAGCGCAGCCGCCCGACTCTCTTCAATTTTCCGGAGGTCTGCCTGAATCAGCTCGTGATTTGCCGCATTGTCCAAGACATCCTGCGCCTCTTCGCCTTCATTCGACAGAATCAGCTGCAGCTGATTTTCAATCAGCATAAGGATGGCCAGCTGGTCTTCAATATCAGATATCGCAGCAAACTGTTGTTTCTTGTACTTTTCCTGCTGCGCATCCAGCTGCGCACCGCTGTTTTCCTCTGCCCGAATCTGCTCCTTCAGGACATTGATCTGTCCCTCCAGCTCACTTCGTCTGAGCGCCGCCTGCGATGCGCCTTCCCGTGCTTCAGTTGCCTTTCCCTCCAGTCCGTTGATATCCTTTTCCAGACTTTCGTACTTTTCAGACAACGCACCGGACTTATCTTTGGTTTTTCGGAGATCCTCCTGCACCGCAGCGTCATTTGCATTCACCTGGGAAAGCTTCTCGGTGGCTTCGTCCATCTCCCGGACGAACAGCACCGTATCCTTTTTCACCAGCGCATCCCGCAATGTGAGATACTGCTTTGCCTGCGAAGCCTGCCGCTGCAGCGGCTCCACCTGCCTTTCCAGCTCCCGAAGGATGTCCGTCACCCGCTGCAGGTTGTCCTGCTCCTCTGCGAGCTTCTTTTCCGCCACATCCTTGCGGCGCTTGTATTTTACAATACCGACAGCTTCATCAAAAAGCGCCCGCCGCTCCTCCGGCTTTCCCGAAAGAATCCGGTCTATCTGGCCCTGCCCGATGATGGAATAGCCCTCCTTACCGATACCGGTGTCGTAAAACAGCTCGTTGATGTCCTTCAGACGACATTCCGTGCCGTTCAGAAGATATTCCGATTCCCCGGAGCGATAGAGCCGCCGGGTCACCGTAATTTCATCATAGTCCAGCCCGAGACAACGGTCGGAATTGTCCAGTGTGATGGCACAATAAGCGCAGCTCTGGGCCCGCCGCTGTGCAGTACCCGCAAAAATCACGTCCTGCATAGAAGCGCCCCGGAGCTGCTTCACCTTCTGCTCACCCAGAACCCAGCGCACCGCATCAGCGATGTTGGATTTTCCGGAGCCGTTGGGCCCCACGATGCCCGTGATGCCCTTGCTGAAATCCAGCACTGTCTTGTTGGCAAAGGACTTAAAGCCCTGGATTTCAATTGATTTTAAATACATGTCCGGTCTCCGCCTTTATCCTGAGCAGTGCCTGGTATGCTGCTGCCTGTTCGCCTTTTTTCTTCGAAGAGCCTTCGCCCACGCCGTACTCCGTGCCGTTGATCAACACAGCGATGCGATAAAAGCGATCGTGACAGGGTCCCGATTCCTCGAGAAGCGTATACTCCATTTCCAGACGGTTCTGGGAGCAATACTCCTGCAGCACCGTTTTCGCATCACGATACAGACTCTTGTTTTCGATATCAGACAGCACCAGCTCAGTCACAAACCTCCGCGCCGGCTCCATGCCGCCGTCCAGATACATGGCGCCGATGACGGACTCAAAGGCATCCGACAGCACCGAATCCCGGCGATTGATGCCCTCCCGGGCCTCGCCCCTGCCGAGCACGATATAGTCTCCAAGATGCAGCCGCCGGGCTGCCTCTGCCAATGTAGGCTCACAGACCAGTGCGGCCCGCACCTTGGTCATATCGCCCTCCTGCAGCACCGGCCGGCGCTCATAAAGGAATACACTGGAAATCAGCTCCAGCACCGCATCTCCCAGAAACTCCAGCCGCTGATTGGAGGCCTCCTTCGGGTCTCCGTTTTCATTGGAAAAGGAAGGGTGGATCAGGGCATGCTGCAGCAGCCTTCTGTCCTGAAAGTGATACCCGATATCCTCCTCCAGCTTAGATAAATCCATTGCTCTGTCGTCCTTCTTACTTTGCTGCCCGAATGGCCTCCACAGCCTGTCCCACGGTCTGGAACTGCTCTGCCGCATCATCCGGAATTTCAATGCCGAAGGTCTCCTCAATGGCCATAACGATCTGTACCACATCCAGAGAATCCGCATGCAGATCATCCACAAAACGGGTCTCCATGGTGATCTGATCCTCAGAAACACCGCTCATCTCTGTCGCAATAATTTTTTTCAGCTTTTCAAATTCCATTTTCTACTCCTTATATACCTTTGTCCAATGTCTTCGGCCTTTGCTGCTGGGCTTAACCCTCAGCTTCTGCCGCCTCTACCTGTGCCTGTATTTTCTTCACAATGTCCTTCTCAACGAAGTCCGCGCACTGCCGGATGGCCGTGGTCAGCTCTCTGCCGTCGGTGTTGCCGTGCACCTTCACCACCAGGCCCTTGAGACCGAGGATCGGTGCCCCGCCGTACTGCTTGGCATCAAACTTCTTCATGGTTTTCTTCAGTGCCGGCTTGATCAAGGCAGCCCCCAGCAGAGTCTTTGTACCGGAATGCTTCAGGGTATCCGTGATCTCCGAGAGGAGCATCTTGCCCACGCCCTCATACATCTTCAGCACCACATTGCCCACAAAGGCATCCGCCACAACCACATCACAGTTGCCGTCCACAATGTCCCGGGCCTCCACTGAGCCGATAAAGTGAAGGGCGGCATCCTCCTTGAGAAGCGGCATCGCCTCCTTCACGAGGACATTGCCCTTCTCCTCCTCGGCACCGATGTTCACAAGACCCACGGTCGGATTCTCCACACCGAGCATGTCCCGGATGTAAATACTGCCCATCTCCGCAAACTGCTTCAGCCATTCCGGCTTTGCATCCACATTGGCACCGCAGTCCACCAGAAGACAGACGCCCTTCCGAGTGGGAATCAATGCCCCCAGCGGCGGCCGCTGGATGCCCCGGATCCGACCGATAATCAGCTGTCCGCCGGCCAGGATTGCTCCGCTGGAGCCGGCAGAGATGAAGGCATCAGCATTGCCCTCCTTCACGAAGTGCATGCCCTTCACAATGCTGGACTCCTTTTTACGGCGCACCGCCAGCACCGGCGACTCATGGAGAGAAATCACGTCCGGTGCATCCACGATTTCGATGCGGCTATCATCGTACTGATACTGCTTCAGCTTGTCCCGGAGAAGCCCCTCCGGTCCGAAGAGAAAAATCTTTGTATTCTTTACCTGGGTCAGGGAATTGACCACACCGGACAATACCGCATCCGGTGCCAGATCTCCGCCCATGGCATCTACTGCAATTCTGATCATCTTGTAAACTCCGTTCCTCTGCCCCATCGGCAGACCTCTCGCGTATACACTGACAGTCTATAATAGTGTAAAAGACAGTTTGAAGTCAAGTAAAGGATAAAAAAGGGCCCGGCACAAGCAGAACCTGTGCCGAGCCCCTTGTGAGGAAGCCTTATCCTTCTTTTTCCGCTGCTGCATTTTCTGCAACAATCTTGTTCTGAATGTCGCCGGGTGCCTGCTCATAGCGAACAAAGGCGTATTCATAGACGCCGGCACCGCCGGTGATGGAGCGAAGATCTGTGTTGTAGCCGTAGAGACTGCTCATGGGAAGCTCCGCCTCGATCAGCTGCTTTCCGTTATGGAGCGCGGTCATGCCCAGCACTCTGCCGCGGCGCTTTGTCAGATCACCCATAATGTCTCCGGTATTCTGATCCGGAACCGTCACCTTCAGGGAAGCGATGGGCTCCAACAGCACCGGCTGTGCCTTCATGAAGCCATCCTTAAAGGCAAGGCTGGCGGCTGTCTTGAAGGCCTGCTCGGAGGAATCCACCGGATGATAAGAGCCGTCCAGCAGTACCGCCTTCAGTCCCACCACCGGATAGCCGGCCAGCGGTCCCTTCTTGCAGCATTCCTGAATGCCCTTCTCCACTGCCGGGAAGTAGTTCTTGGGAACGGAGCCGCCGAAGACCTTCTCCTCGAATACATAAGGGGTCTCCAGATCACCGCTGGGAGAAAACTCCATGATAACATCGCCGTACTGGCCGTGTCCGCCGGACTGCTTCTTGTGGCGTCCCTGTACCTTCACGGTCTTCTTGATGGTCTCGCGATAAGCAAAGCGGGGCTTCTCCAGAACAAGGCCCACATTGTAGCGCTCCTTGATCATGGACTGTACTACCTCCAGCTGCTGATCGCCGATACCGTAGATCAGAGACTGACGGTTCTCCGGATCGGATACCAGCTTCAGCGTCTTATCCTCCTCCATCATTCTCTGGAGTGCGGTGGACAGCTTGTCCTCATCTGCTTTGTTCTCCGCACGATATGCCATGTAAGTATACGGTGTGGAAAGCTGCGGTCCGTGATACAGCACCGGTGCATTCCGCAGGGCGATGGTGTCGCCGGTTTCGGTAACAGAAAGCTTGGCCATCGCACCGATGTCACCGGAACGAAGCTCCGGCACCTCCACAGAGCTGCCGCCCCGCAGTACATAGACCTTGCCGACCTTCTCTACGGTCTCCTTATTGACGTTGTAGATCTCGCTGTTGGGCTTCAAGGTACCGGTACATACCTTCACCAGCGAATACTTGCCCATGAAGGGATCTGCAATGGTCTTCCATACCTTCGCTGTCAGATTGGCATCGGAATTGAACTTTGCTGTGAAGCGCTCGCCGGAGGAAGCATCCACACCGACAGTCTCAAACTCATTCGGTGCCGGCAGATACTTATCGATTACCTGCAGGAGCACGTTGAAGCCCTGTACGTTAACGCCGGAGCCCATGAGCACGGGAACCATACTGCAGGTCTTCACATTGGCGCGAAGGGCACCCTGGATCTCCTCTACTGTGAAATCCTCGCCGGAGAAGAACTTCTCCATATATTCGTCACTGGTCTCCGCCACAGCCTCGAGCAGTGCATTTCTGGCGATGCCCAGATTCTTCTGTACATAATCCGGAATCTCGCAGGCCTCATACTCATTCATCTTTGTGAAGCGGCGTCCTGCCATCTTCACCACATTGACGAAGCCCACGAACTTCTCATTCTCACGAATCGGCAACTGGAACGGTGCCACGGAACGACCGAAGCGCTTCTCCAGATCCAGCACCAGCTGTCTGTAGGACGCATGGTCATCGTCCATGTTGGTCACAAAGAACATACGGGGCAGACGATGCTGCTCACAGAGCTCCCAGGCCTTCACGGTACCCGGCTCGATGCCGGCCTTGCAGTTCACCACGATAATAGCAGAATCTGCTGCAGATACCGCCTCCTCTGCCTCACCCACAAAATCAAAGTAACCAGGCGTGTCCAGAATATTGATCTTCAGCTCACCGTTCTCACCCTGATACTCCAGCGGAACCACGGAAGTGGAAATGGAAAACTTTCTCTTCTGCTCTTCCTTGTCATAGTCGGAAATGGTGTTACCCTCGGTTACGGAGCCCATGCGCGTTGTCGTGCCGGTTGCATATGCCAGTGCCTCTGCTACGGTTGTCTTTCCTGCGCCGCCGTGTCCCAAAAGTACCACATTGCGTATGTCTCCGGTGCTGTAAACCTTCATATGTCTGTCCTCCTGTTGTATTGGGCCTCTTTTGTGCTTTTTATCTGATAATTTCGAAAAAGCCGGCCACTGAATTGGCTCTATTGTACTAAAAAAGAGGCCGCAATACAAGTTTTATTTGGACAATTTGTCAAAGTCGAACATCATACTGATACCGTTTCAGCACCGCAATGGCCTGCTCCTCGGCCTCCTCCTGATAGAAGGAAATCCGCAGCGCACCCTCACCATGGTCCCGGGCATTGTTGATGCCGATGTTCTTGATGGAAATGCCCTTGGAGGCGAGAATCACGGAAATGGTAGAAATCGCACCTACCTCATCCGCCACATCCACAGAGAAGCTGTAGTCCGGTGTCAGCGTTCCCTTGTTCTTGGCGCTGATGGAATTCCGGTACTCCCGGGAGCTTTCGAACATATGCAGAATCTTCTGGTCGCTCTCCGGCTTCTTCAGGGAATTGGAAATGTCCTGAAGCTCCGCAATGTAGCGGTCCAGAATCTCAGTCAAGGGTGCCGAATTGGTGTCGCAGATCTGCTCCCACATCTCCGGGCTGGAGGAAGCAATCCTCGTGATATCCCGGAAGCCGCCGGCCGCAATGGTCTTCATGAGCTGGCTCTCATCGTCGGAATCCTTCACCAGATTCACCAGGGAGCTGGCCACAATGTGCGGCAGATGGGATACCGCTGCCACAGCATCATCGTGGGTCTTTGCATCCACCACGATGGGAATGGCCTGCAGCGTCTCGGCGATCTCCGTCAGCACAGCGGTCAGCTCCGGATGATCCTCAGAAATCGGCGTAATGATATAATAGGCATTGGAGAAGAGATAATCAGTAGCCGCCTTATAGCCTGTCTGCTCGGAGCCGGCCATGGGATGACCGCCCACAAAACAGCCCTCCAGCCCCAGCTCCTTAGCTTTTTCACAAACAGCAGTTTTTGTGGAGCCCACATCCGTCAGAACGGCGCCTTCCTTCATGCGCTTGGCGATCTCCGGCATATAGGCAATGTTGCTTTCCACCGGTGCACAGAGAAAAATCACGTCTGCCTCACTGAGCTTTTCTGAGCTGGGGCTTTCCAGGACAATGTTGACGATGCCGTCCTCCTGCGCCACCTCCAGATTGGATACATTTCTGGCATATGCCATGATGCGAAGCGCCGGATCTTTCTTTTTCAGTCCCTTGGCAATGGAGCCTCCGATCAGGCCGAAGCCGATAAATGCAATTGTTTTCATTTTATTTCTCCTCCTCTAGCACTATTGCATGCCTAGTACTTTAGCGCGTCAAAGCACGAAAGTCAAGCGCAAGATCCACCAATCCTTTAACTGATCAGGTCAAACAGACTGATCTGGTTGGAATCCGGGATATCACCCAAGAGTCCCAGCTCGGCAAACTTGTCCACGAAGCCCTTGGGACAGTGGGTCCGGTTAATGAAGTCATCCTTCGACAGGAAGGCTCCGCCCTTGGCACCCTCCTCGATGCCCTGAGCCACGGCCTCACCGAGGCCCGCCATGCAGCTGAAGCTGGGCATGATCTTTCCGTCCTCTGTGATCTGGAAGTCCTTGGCCTTCGCCGTATAAATGTCAATGGGCGCGAACTCAATGCCTCTTGCATACATTTCCTCACAGATCTTCATATCCCGGAGGCAGACCTGCTCTGTGTTGGTGGGCTTCGGAATGCTCTGGTACTCCTTGATATAGTAGCGGAGCTTATCCAGACCGAAGCACATCTTGTCATAATCAAAGCCATCCGCACGGATCGAATAATAGGCGGTGTAATACTCCCGCGGATAAAATACCTTGCAGTAGGCCACACGCCAGGCCATCATGACGTAGGCCGCCGCATGGGCCTTCGGGAACATGTACTTGATCTTCTTGCAGGCATCGATATACCACTGGGGCACATCGTGAGCCAGCATATCCTCACACCAGGAATCCTTCAGCGGCTTATGCTTACGGGTGGCCTCCATGATGGAGAAGGACTCTCCAGGATCCATGCCCATATGCATCAGATAGACCATGATATCATCTCGACAGCAGATGGCATCCTGCAGGGTGGTGATGCCCTGCAGAATCAGATCCTGCGCATTGTTTAAGTAAACATCCGTTCCATGTGACAGACCGGAGATACGGATAAGGTCCGAAAAATACTTGGGCTTCGTGTCCTCTACCATCTGCATGGCAAAGGAGGTACCGAACTCCGGAATGCCCAGACACCCAAGCTTAACGCCCTGAATATCCTCCGGCCGGATGCCCAGCGCCTCCGTGGACTGGAAGAGGCTCATGACCTCCTTGGAATCCAGCGGAATGTCCTTTACCGGATCCAGCCCGGTGAGATCCTGCAGCTTTCGGATCATCGTGGGATCATCGTGTCCCAGAATATCCAGCTTCAAAAGATTATGGTCAATCTTATGGTAATCAAAGTGGGTGGTGATGATCGGAGAATGAATATCATTGGCCGGATGCTGCACCGGCGTAAAGGTATTGATCTCCTCGCCGTGGGGCAGCACCACGATACCGCCCGGATGCTGTCCTGTGGTGCGCCGCACCCCGACACAGCCCTGCACCAGTCGGTCAATCTCCGCATTCCGCTTGGAAATGCCCCGCTCCTCGTAATATTTCTTCACCATGCCGAAGGCGGTTTTGTCCGCCAGCGTGCCGATGGTGCCGGCCTTGAAGGTATAGCCGTCGCCGAAGATCACACCCGTGTAGGCGTGCGCCTTCGCTTGGTATTCGCCGGAGAAGTTCAGATCGATATCCGGCTCCTTGTCGCCGTTGAAGCCCAGGAAGGTTTCAAAGGGAATATCAAAGCCCCAGCGGTTCAGTTCCGCGCCGCACTTTGGGCACTTCTTCGGCGGCATGTCGCAGCCCGCCATACCGGAGTACTTCTTCACCTCCAGCGAGTCAAAGTCATACCAGTAGCACTCCGGACAGACATAATGGGGCGACAGCGGATTTACCTCCGTGATATGCGCCATGGTGGCCGCAAAGGAGGAACCCACGGATCCCCGGGAGCCCACGAGATAGCCGTCCTCATTGGACTTGTCCACCAGCTTCTGGGCGATGATATACATCACGGAGTATCCGTTGGAGATAATGGAGGTAAGCTCGGTTTCCAGACGATCCTCCACAATCTTCGGAAGCTCCGGTCCATACATCCGGTGGGCCGTGTCATAGCAGATTTCCCGCAGCTGCTCATCGGAATGCTCGATGACCGGGGGACACTTGTCCGGCCGCACCGGTTTGATATTGTCGCACATGTCCGCGATGCGGTTGGGGTTGTCGATGACCAGCTCCCGGGCACGGTTCGGCTCCAGGTAGTCGAACTCCGCCAGCATTTCCTCCGTTGTACGGAAGTAAAGGCAGGCATCACTTTCCTCCTCGTCAAAGCCCCGGCCCGCCATGATGATCTTCCGGTAAATGTCGTCCTCCGGATCCACGTAGTGGGCATCGCAGGTGGCACAGCAGGGCTTGCCCAGCTGATCCGCCAGCGACAGAATATGCAGATTGTAATCAATAAGATCCTGCTTTGTGGCAGCAGAATATTTGTCAGAGGCCAGCATGAAGTCGTTGTTCGACAGCGGCTGCACCTCCAGATAATCATAGAAGGAAGCGATGTCCAGAAGCTGCGCTTCGTCGGCACCGCGGATCATGTTCTGGAACAGCTCTCCCATGACACAGGCGCTGCCGATGATCAGTCCCTCCCGCCGTTGCTTAAGCAGAGACTTCGGGATACGGGGAGACTTCCGGAAATAGGTAAGATGGCTCTCCGAAATCAGGCGATACAGGTTGATGCGGCCCACATCATTCTTTGCCAGCAGAATGATATGGTAGCTGGGCAGCTTCATGACATTCGCCGCATGGTCAAACTCCAGTTTGTCGATCTCCGCAAGCTTCGTCACCCCCCGGGCCTTCAGCATGTCGATTTCCTTCATGTAGATCTCCGCGGTGCAGCCCGCGTCATCCACCGCCCGGTGATGGTTTTCCAAGGTAATCTTCAGATCCTTCGCCACCGTGTCCAGCTTGAAGCGGTTGAGATGCGGCAGCAGCAGGCGGGACAGGCCCACTGTATCCACAATAGTGGGATCAAAGGAAAGTCCCAGCTTCCGGGCCTTGGCGCGAATGAAGCCGGTGTCGAATTCCGCGTTGTGCGCCACGATCACCGCAGAGCCGCACCATTCCAGGAAGCGGGGCAGCACCAGCTCGATGGGATCCGCCGACATTACCATGGAATCGTCTATGCCGGTGAGCTGTGTGATGCGGAAGGGAATGGGCACCTTCGGGTTCACAAAGACATCCATTCTGTCGATGATCTCGTTGCCCTGCAGCTTCACGGCGCCGATCTCGATGATGTGATCGTCCGTGGCGCTGAAGCCCGTGGTCTCGATGTCGAAGACCACCGTCAGCTCCTCCAGTCCCTGGCCCTGATCGTTCACCACAATGGTCTGGAGGTCATCTACAAGATAGCCCTCGCAGCCGTAGATCAGCTTAAAATCCTTGTCATATCCCTTCTTTTTAAGATAAATGGCGGCATCTGGAAAGGCCTGCACCACACCATGATCGGTGATGGCCATGGCCTTCATGCCGAAGGAAACTGCCGCATCGATGTAGTCGTTCACATCCGATACACCGTCCATATCCGACATTTTGGTATGCAAATGAAGCTCTACCCGCTTTTCCTTGGCATTGTCCTGGCGCTTCTCCCGCTTCAGACTGAACTTTTTGATGCCGGAAATGTGAGAAAGCTCCAGCTCCTTGTCATAGGTATCAAATTCGATGACACCCTTCACGGAAATGTCCTTGCCGGCTGCCAGAAAGGCATGCGCCTGATCCAGATCCTCATCGTCCACAAAAATCTTGGAGGCAATGGAGTCCGTATAGTCCGTAAAGGAAAAGCTCAGGATGTTCTTGCCGGTACGGGTGCGCCGCTCGTCCACCATGAGGATGCGGCCTGCCAGCACCACGGTGCCGCTGGCCTCCGTCACCTCGGAAATGGGCATGGGCTCCTCATAGAAGTCGCGGCCGTACAGCACCTCCTCAGACTCCGAGCGCTTGAAGGCAAACTTGCGGCGTCCGCCCTCTCCCTGCCAGAAACGGTCTCCGCCGTTCTTCATCTGCGGGCTCTTCAGCGGCTTCTGGCTCTGCGGCTGTTGCTGGGTAAAAGCATTGTTCTGGGAATTGCTCTGCGGCGCTTTTCCGCCGCCTGCCGGGTTCGCCGCGCCGTTCATCGGTGCGGCAGACAAAAGATCCAGCTCCGATGCCGCGAGCATTGCCGTATCCATATTGAAGGGGTCCGTCGCCGTCATAAACTTTTCATGCTTCGGCTTCTGCGCAATCGTTTCCTTTGTATGGCCCCGCAGCTCCGCCGGGACATAATTTCTGTCATAGTGAAGCGTCTCGGTCTCCCGCTTCACCTCCTCATAAAGCAGTGTAAGCTGCAGCTCCACGCCGCAGCGTTCCTCGAAGATCCGCTTCAGCGCATGAGAAAAATCTCTTTCCCGGCTTTTATAGAGGTGAGAATTCGGCACCGTCAGCTCCAGCGTATCCTCGTCCTGCCAGCGAAGTCCTGCAATGCTCAGCATATTGTAAAGCAGGATGTCCCGATCCCGGAGCTCCATACGGATGGAATCTCCGTACATCTCATAAAGAGAGCGGGCCCTGTACTGGGCCGACAGACGGAATTTCTCCATGATGCGGACCGTCAGCTTCTTTCCGTTGAACAGCTGGGATTTGATGGCATTTTCCGCCTCCTTCACCGCAGCCTTTTCAATGAGATGTTGACTCACGATGTAGATCCTAAGCTCCGTATGCTCCCGGCTGATGGTTACGCGGACAACAGAAACGTCCTGAAACAGAGATTCCGTTTCAGGACGCAGTGTCAGGGCTTCAAATACTTCAAAAAATTTTTTCATTTACCACAGCTCTCCCTGTGCTCACAGCTTCTTAAGCTCCTCGCGCAGCACCTCCAGCAGCTCCGCCTCCGGTACCTTGCGGATGATTTCACCCTTCTTGATCAGAAGGCCCTCGCCGATGCCGCCGGCAATGCCGATGTCCGCCTCTCTCGCCTCGCCGGGTCCGTTCACCACGCAGCCCATAACGGCCACCTTCAGATCCTTCTCATCGAACTCCTCCACCATGGTCTGCACCTTGTCCGCCAGGCTGATGAGGTCAATGTTGGTGCGTCCGCAGGTGGGACAGGACACGACGGTGACGCCGCCCTTCCTGAGTCCCAGCGTCCGGAGGATCAGCTTGGCCGACTTGATCTCCTCCACCGGATCTGCCGAGAGGCTCACCCGGATGGTGTTGCCGATGCCCTGGGACAGGATCATGCCGAGACCGATGGCGGATTTGATATTACCGGACCAGACCGTTCCTGCCTCGGTGATGCCCACATGCAGGGGGTGATCCGTCTTTTCCGCGATCAGCGTATGGGCCTTGGCGCACATCATGACATCGGAGGATTTGATGGAAATCACCAGATTGTCATAGCCCATGTCCTCAATGAGCTGCACCTTCTGAAGGGCGGATTCCACAATCCCCTCTGCCGTCACATGACCGCCGTATTTTGCGATTAGCTCCTTCTCCAGAGAACCGGAATTCACGCCCACACGGATGGGGATGTTTCGCTCCCGGGCACAATCCACCACTGCCCGGATCTTCTCATTGGAGCCGATATTGCCGGGATTGATGCGGATCTTGTCGGCGCCGTTTTCCATGGCAGCGATGGCCATATGATAATCAAAATGAATGTCCGCCACCATGGGGATACTGACTTCCTTCTTGATCTGACCGAAGGCAACGGCAGCCTCTTTATTGGGCACCGTCAGACGGATGATCTGGCAGCCGGCCTTCTCCAGACGATGGATCTGCGCCACGGAAGCCGCCACATCCGTGGTCTTCGTATTGCACATGGACTGAATCGCAATGGGATTCTCACCGCCGATGGCCACATTTCCGATTTTCACTACCTTGGTTTTTTCTCTTGCCAGCATTTTATTCTCCCCAAAACGTATATCTCTTATTGCCGGTAGGCACCGCTGAACAGGTTGAAAAGATCATTTCCCAGGATCAGCACCATCAGCGCCAGAAGCAGCAGCATGCCTGCCGTATTGATTTTCTCCTCGATCTTCGGATGCAGCCGACGGCGCAGCAGCGACTCTACGATGATCACCAGCAGACGTCCGCCGTCCAGTGCCGGAATGGGCAGCAGATTCATCACGCCCAGATTGGCCGACAGCATCACGCACAGCTCCAGCAGCACCAGAAAGGCATTGAACCATCCGTACTGCGTACTCTCCTGCACCGTAGAGCTCATGACAGAAACCGTTCCCACCGGCCCCATCACCTCGTTCCGACTGACCTGCCCCTTGGCAATCAGATGAATGCTGTCCAGCACCACCAGCACATTGTAGCGAAGCTCCGCTGCGGCATCCACTATGAGCTCTGCAGGACTCTCCGCCGTAATCCTGCCGCCGAACATATTGAGGCCCAGACGATATTTCTGATTCTCCGCATCATAATAGGGCCGGAAGGTCTCCGTGATGGTCTCCCCATCCCGCTTCAGCTTCACCGTAAGCTCTGTATCCCGCTGAAAATCTCCGCTGTGCAGATAAAGCCAGATATAGAGCTCCCGGTAGGAATAGAGCTTCCGCTTGGCATGGCCGTCAAAAGAAATGCTCTGCAGTATGTCCCCCTGCTGAAAGTCTGCTGTAGCCGCGGGACTGTTCTCCGCCGCGCTCAGCACGATAGGCTTGTCAAAGCCGCAGAAAAAGACCACCAGCAGTGCCAGCAGGAAGGCCAGAATGAAGTTGTTCACTACTCCGGCAATGCAGATGAGAAAGCGCTGTCCGTTCGGCTTGTTCTGGAAGCTCCGCTTCGGAATTTCCGATTCCCGAAAGCGCACACCGTCGAAGTCAATCCAGGGATCTGTCTCTCCCATCAGATGCTCCCCCGGCAACGCCGTGATGCCGGAGCTCTCCGGCTCTCCCTCGGCGGTCAGAAAGTCCCCGCTGCCCGCGCTATCCTCTCCCAGCATGGCGCAGGAGCCGCCGAAGGGCAGCAGCTTCAGGCTGTAGCGGGTATTCTTGTATACACGGCTCAGAAGCCTGGGCCCCATGCCGATGGAAAATTCCAGGACGCCCACCCCGCAGAGCTTGGCCGCCAGAAAATGGCCCAGCTCATGAAAAAAGATCAGAAAGCCCAGGGCCAGTATTGCTACAATGATGCTCATATCGAGTGCTCCCGCACGAAGCGCCGGGCCCAGGCCTCAATCTCCAGGATCTCCTCCAGCGAGGGATTCGGGGTAATGTCTTCGGCGTGCGCATCCATGGCTTCCTCGATCACGTCCGCAATCTCCAGAAAATCGATGCGGTCCTCCAGGAACAGGGCCACGGCCTCCTCGTTGGCAGCATTGAATACAGTGGGCATGGAGCCGCCCTCCCGACCGGCACGATAGCCGAGAGCCAGCCCCTTGAAGGTCTCCAGATCCGGATTCTCGAAGGTAAGCATCCCAAGCTTTGCCAGATCCAGCCGCTCGTCCTCCGGCAGCGCCCGCCGATTCGGTGCATACAATGCGTATTCAATGGGAATCCGCATATCCGGCACACCCAGCTGGGCCTTCACAGAGCCATCTACATACTGCACCGCAGAATGCACAATGCTCTGGGGCTGTACCAGTACCTGGATCTTATCCACCGGCACATCGAAGAGCCAGCGCGCCTCCAGTACCTCCAGACCCTTGTTCACCATGGTGGCAGAATCAATGGTAATCTTCCGGCCCATGGACCAGTTGGGATGCTTCAGGGCATCCTCCTTCGTCTTGCCGCGGAGCTCCTCCCGCTTCCTTCCCCGGAAGGGACCGCCGGAGGCTGTCAGGAGAATTTTCTCCAGCTTGTCGTGGGGTTCCCCCGTGAGAGACTGCCAGATGGCGGAATGCTCCGAATCGATGGGCTTGATTTCAATGCCGCACTGCGCCGCCAGCGGCATGATGATATGTCCGGCACAAACAAGGGTCTCCTTATTCGCCAGCATAACCTGCTTATGGGCTTTCAGCGCAGCGATGGTGGGCTGAATGCCGATCATGCCCACCACAGAGACGATGACCTCCTCACAGCTCTCCATTTCCACCAGCTCGATCAGCCCTGCCATGCCGGACAGAACCTCTACCGGAAGGCCGAATCTGCGGAACGCTGCTGCCTTCGCTTCATCATAAACGCATACCTTCTCCGGCTTCCAGGTGAGCACCTGCTCCCGCAATGCTTCGATGGAGCCATAGGCTGCGAGACCGGTCACCCGAATCTCCGGATCCCCCTGCAGCACATCCAGCGCCTGGGTACCGATGGAGCCGGTACTGCCCAGAATGACGATTTTTCTCATATTCTTTTTCTCCTATGCTCAATTCAGAAAGGTTAAGGCAAAGCAAATGGCCGGTGCCGTAAAAATCACAGAATCAAAACGATCCATCACACCGCCATGTCCCGGAATCAGATTGCCGTAATCCTTCACCCCGTAATCCCGCTTGATGCCGGAGGCCGTCAGATCTCCGATCATGGAAATCAATGCCGCAATGCCGCAGGCAATGGCGGAGGTCACCGGCGGATTGATCACATTGTAGAAATGCCGCCGGAACAGAAAGGCATAGACAAATCCGAGAAGCGCCGCACCTACGACACCGCCAATCGCGCCCTCTATTGTCTTCTTCGGACTCAGGATCGGCGTCATCTTGTGCTTTCCGATGAGCATACCGGTACAATAGGCACAGGTATCCGAGCCCCAGCTGGAAAGAAAAATGAGCCATACCAGGAATTTTCCGTCCGGCATACTTCGGGTCTGATAAAGATAGCTCATCATCACGCCGCCGTACACCACTGTCATGAAGGCCTTCGCGATGACAGAAATCTTATAGGACGGATAGGTGATCACATAGAAAGCCATCAGCGCCATCAGGGAAAGAATGACCATCAGCATCAGAAATTCCTCCGCCCGAAACCAGACAATCAGATAATAGACAATTGCCGCGCAATAGCCCACATATCCGAGAGAGCGGCGCTCTATGCCGAAAACCCGGTAGAGCTCGAACATGGCCGCCAGGGAAATGCCCAGGGTCACCAGAAACAGCGGCAGCCCGCCCATGGGCACCACCACAATCGCCACGATCACCAGGATAATGCCGCTGAGGAGCCGCTTCAGGAAGGAGCCCAGCTTTTTCTCATTTTGATTCTTTTTCAGACTTTCGTTTTCACTTGCTGTCATAAAATACCCTTACTCAACACGAAAAGCCGATTTCAGCCCATACTGGCCTGAACCGGCATTTCTGTAAACTATTTTTTGATACGTCCGCCAAAGCGCCGCTCTCTCTGATTGAAGCTGTCAATGGCCTTCAGAAGCTCTGCCTTGTCGAAATCCGGCCAGAGCACCGGGGTAATGTAGTACTCCGCATAGGCACACTGCCACAAAAGATAATTGGAAAGCCGGAACTCCCCGGAGGTACGAATCACCAGATCCGGATCCGGCATTCCTGCCGTGTCCAGATAGGACGCAAAGTCCGCTTCCGTCAGCGCCTCAATCTCCGCCTCTGTCCTGCCTTGGCGAATCGCCTCCAGCGTCAGCCTGCGGACTGCCCGGACAATTTCATCCCGGGAACCGTAATTCACCGCAAAGACAAAGGTCATGCCGGTGTTTCCTGCGGTTTCCCGCTCCAGCCGGTCGATGCCCTCCCGGATATCCGGTGCGAAACGGCTTCTCTCGCCGATCATCCGCGCCCGGACATTGTGCTCGTTGGCCACCTTGATGAGTTTCACCATATAAAAACGGAACAGCTTCATCAGCGCGCCCACTTCCTCCTCAGAACGCTTCCAGTTCTCTGTGGAAAAGCCGTAGACCGTCAGGTACTGTACGCCCAGCCGGGCGGCATCCGCCACGATCTGCTCCAGCGTTTCGCAGCCCTGCTTATGGCCGAGCGCCCGGGGCAGGCCCCTGTGCTCCGCCCAGCGGCCGTTGCCGTCCAGGATAATGGCGATATGCTTCGGAATCTGCCGCCCCTCGTTGTCAATGACATCCATCATACGGTCATGAGTTCCTTGTTCTTTGCCTCTACAGACTTGTCAATCTTCTCGATCATGTGATCGGTCAGCTCCTGGATATCCTTGGTCTGTCTGGTGAGATCATCCTCGGTGATTTCGGAATTCTTCTCCAGCTTCTTTGCGAGATCCATGGCATCCCGGCGGATATTCCGGATTGCCACCTTGGCAGCCTCACCCTTCTTTTTTACATCCTTGGTCAGCTCCTTACGTCTCTCCTCTGTCAGCTCCGGGAATACCAGACGCACCACCTGGCCGTCGTTGGTGGGATTGATGCCCAGATCCGACATATTGATGGCCTTCTCAATCTCCTTGATCATGCTCCGCTCCCAAGGCTGAATCTGAATGATTCTGGCCTCCGGCACGGAAATGTTGCCTACCTGCTGCAGGGGAGTCGGTGCACCGTAATAATCCACCATGATGCGGTCCAGCACATGGGGGTTGGCACGTCCTGCACGGATGGTGCCGAGCTCTGACATCAGATTGTCGTGGGTCTTGTGCATCTTCTCGATGTAAATCGTAAACTGGTCATCCATTGTTCTTTCCTCCTAAAGCCTCCTAAGACCCAGCGCAAGCCTAAGCCGCCCTGAGTCCGTCGGATAAATGTTCATGTTGTTGATATAAACTTAAGCCGTCACACGTGTGCCGTTGATCTTGCCCTTCAGCGCATTGGAAATGCCGTGCTTCTCATTCAATGAGAAAATTGCCAGCGGCATATGGTTCTCCATGCAGAGCACGGAAGCCGGGAGATCGATGACGCCGAGGCGCTTGTCCACCACCTCTTCGATGGAAATCTTCTCAAACTTCTTCGCATTCGGATTCTTCTTCGGATCGGAATCGTAGACACCGTCAATGGCCTTGGCCAGAAGAATCTCCTCACACTCCAGCTCTACGGCTCTCAGCACCACGCCGGTATCTGTCGAGAAGTAGGGATGTCCTGTGCCGCCGGCGCAAAATACCACAGCGCCCTTGCCCATAGCCTTCAAGGCCCGATCCTTTGAGAAAAGCTCGGCCATATCGCCAACCTGAATCGAAGACATTACCTTCGTCTTCATGCCCTCGGTCCGGAAGATCTCGGATACGTAAATGCAGTTCATCAGAGTTGCCAGAATGCCCACCTGGTCTGCCTTGTAGCGGTCCACATTCTCGGACTGCCGGCCTCTCCAGAAATTGCCGCCGCCGATGACGATGGCAATCTGCACGCCCTCATCTACAGCAGACTTCACTTCACGGGCAACGGTACGGATCGTATCATCATCAAAGCCGAAATGCTTTTCACCTGCCAGCGCCTCGCCGGACAGCTTCAGCATGACTCTACGTGTTTTGCTCATATTTTCCTCCAAGCTGTACAATAATCTCCCGCTAGTTTAGCATAGAATTTTCATTGGAGCAATCGGAACGTATGGGCTCAGTCCTCTGCCTTCTCCGCAAGGTAAACGGTCACTGCATCTCCTGTGGTATCCACGGTATCCAGCTCCTTGGTGCAGGCCTCATCCTCATAGATGGCATAAGCGCCGTAGCCCAGGACAGCGGTTCCCTTCTTGATCTCAAAGTACTGGCTCTCCTCTGTGTCCTTGCCCGGATCAAATACCGCAGTCAGTGCACAGGGATCTGTCTCTGTCAGCACACTGTCGGCACCGTTCGGAATGTCAGAGCTTGCTGCATCCGCACCGTACTCAAAGCTGTAATGCAGCTTGCCGAAGCAGGTGGGCTCTGTGTCCTTCTCGTCCTGCTTGCTGTACATATTGATGCTCAGTGCATAGAGCTCCAGGGTATCTGGATTCACATAGTAGTAATACTCCGTATAACCGTCATTGCCGTCTGCATCCTCTGTTCTTGTCACCACCAGAAGCGCATCATCCTCGAAGCAATTGGGCTCTGCATTGTCCGCCTCATCCAGAATGTCGTAGAAAAGACTCACCTCTGTTTTAATGGCACTGTTGGGCAGCAGACACATGCTGTAGGTATTTTCTGTATCGGAGCCGCCGAAGAACTCAGCTGTTGCAGAGCTGTCCGTTCCGGTAATGGCTGTCCAGGCACTGCTGTCCCCGATGTCAGCCCGCATCTGGAAATCCCCTGCTTCATTGGTGTAGTAAATGTAGCGATTGTTTCCCAGCACATTGTAATCGCCGTCCTGAGACTCCACAGTCACCAGTACAGAATCATACTTTTCCAGGATCTTCTCCAGCGTATTGGCATCCCGGATCTCCTGTGCCGTCACCTTGAGGTAGTCAGCATTCTCTGTACTCTCCGCCTCTGTGGCTGCTGCAGTGCTTGCAGCCTCTGTGGTGCTCTCTGTCTTGCTGCCGCAGGCTGCCAATGCCAGTGTCATGCCGAAAGCGGCTGCATAAACGATTTTCTTCATAAACAATATTTCTCCTTTTGCTCTATTTTTCCCTGTTACTTTACATGAATCTATGCGTATTTTGCAAGATTGAATTCCATTTATGGATGACCGTCAGCTTTCCTACATCATCACACGGGGTCCTGTGGGCTTCAGCTTATGCTGCGGATTTTCCAGGACTCTTTCCTTGTCCTGACTGAACTGCTTATGCAGACTTGACACAGAGGATCTGGCCATGGAGGTCTCCGGTGAATTCGGGTTAAACTTCGCATTCAGCTCCTTATAGTCCATCTTTACCGCAGATTCCGGTCTATTCTCTATCTTCTTTGCCATGGTATACTCCTTTCCCCGGTGCACTGCACCGCTGCTTTCTGAAAATTTATGCCCAAAGTGTAGCACCCTTCGGGACACAAAAGAGACACAGATCAAAAATAGATTTCAAAATCTGTTATTTTTTGATATTATGGTATATATAACATAAATCACCGTAATATTCCACATCAGTTTGTTCTTTGTAACATTTTCTTTTGCCGCGTATTTTTTTATACTCGGATCATAAGCAAAAGAGAATACAAACAACAGGAGGTAAGTTTATGAAAGAGAATCTGAAGGTCGTTATTGCCATTGACTCCTTCAAGGGCAGCATGACATCCCTGGAGGCCGGTCAGAGTGCCGCAGAAGGCATTCGCCGGGTTTATCCGGAGGCAGAAATCCAGGTTCGCCCTCTGGCCGACGGCGGAGAAGGCACTGTGGATGCCATCGTCTCCGGCTGCGGCGGACGCAGAACAGAAGTACAGGTAACCGGTCCTGCCGGAAAGCCGGTGCTTTGCGCCTATGGCATACTGGAGGAAGAAAAGACCGCCATCATTGAAATGTCCGGGGCAGCCGGCATTACACAGGTATCCGGTGCAGAGAAGAACCCCATGACTACAACGACCTTTGGTGTCGGTGAAGTCATCAAGGATGCCATTGCGAAGGGCTGCCGTCATTTCATTGTGGGTATCGGCGGAAGCGCCACCAACGACGGCGGTGTCGGCATGCTGCAGGCGCTGGGCTTCGGCTTCCTGGATGCGCAGGGCGAGCAGATCGGCTTCGGTGCTTCCGGACTCAAGGATCTCGTCCGGATCACGACAGATCACGTACTGCCGGAGCTGGCCGCGTGCAGCTTCCGCATCGCCTGTGATGTATCCAATCCTCTCTGCGGCCCCCAGGGCTGTTCCGCCATTTACGGTCCCCAGAAGGGCGCTGATCCCGCTATGGTTTCGGAAATGGACGGCTATCTTGCCGCTTATGCAGCGCTTGCCAAGGCACAGTTTCCGAAGGCTGATGCGGAGTATCCCGGCGCCGGTGCTGCCGGCGGCATGGGCTTTGCTTTCCTGACCTTCTGCAATGCCACTCTGGAGCCGGGTGTCGGCATCGTGCTGGAGGAAACAAAGCTTCGCCGGTATGCAGAAAATGCCGACATCGTGGTTACCGGAGAGGGGCGTCTTGACGGACAGACTGTCATGGGAAAAGCCCCCATCGGCGTCGCAAACATTGCAAAGGAGTATCAAAAGCCGGTGCTCGCCTTTTCCGGCTGCGTAACAGAGGATGCCTGTGCCTGCAATGCGCATGGCATTGATGCATTCTTCCCTGTGCTTCGCACCGTCGTTTCTCTGGAAGAGGCCATGAACCGCGAAAACGCCATGAAGAACATGAGCAATACCGTGGAGCAGGTTTTCCGCACTGTTCGCTGCTTCAGCGCGAAATAAATTCTGCTGCCCGGCGCAAAACCGTTTTTTTTGTAACCCCCGGAGGCACCCATGGAGTTCATCAGTCAGACGCTTGCACAGCAGATCGTGGATATGGTCAACGATGTCTGCAGCCACCCCATCAATTTCATCAATGAGCAGGGCATCATCATCGCCAGTACGGATCACTCCCGTGTCGGCAGCTTTCATGAAATCGGCTACCAGGCAGTGCGGGAGCTCAGGACCATCGAGGTGACGGACAACACCAGCTTCAAGGGCAGCCGAAGGGGCATCAACATACCGCTTCTGTACAACGACCTCTGCATCGCCGTCATTGGCATCAGCGGAGAGGTCGAGGAAGTCCGGAAGTATGCTTATCTCGCACAGCGAATCACAGAAATCCTGCTGAAGGAGCGCGAGCTGGATGCCCAGGGCATGCAGCGGAAAAGTCGTTTGAATTACGTCATCCGCTGTCTGGTGAACCAGGAGCCCCTTGATGAGCGCTACCTTCGGGAAACGCTAAAGGAAAACGGTCTGACCACTGACGCCGCCTGCCGGGTGATTCTGGTCGAGCTGAACGCCCGTTACAATCCGAACAATCTTTTTATGATTCAATCGGCTGTTACACAAGCCTTTCAGAAAATGGATGCCGGCTTCTATCGCTACAATTATCCGAATGAATATATTCTGATCATGGAAAGCCGGCATTTTACGACTGAGACGCAGCTGGTGCTGGAGAATCTGGCGGCAGCACATAAGGAAATGCTGTCCATCGGCATCGGCAAGGAGTGCCGCATCTCTGAAAGCCACCGCTCCTTCCAATGCGCCAAGGCGGCCATTGCCTGTTCTTCTCCCGAACGGAATCTCATTTTCTACGATGCGCTTGATTTCGAGCTTCTGCTGCATGCGGTAAATGAATCGATCCGCAGGCAGTATTGCGCCAGAATCCTGAAATCTCTGGACCAACAGGACCTTCAGCTTCTGAAGACCTATTTTGAAAATGATATGTCGCTGCAGGAAACCAGCCGCGCACTCTTCATCCACAAAAACAGTCTGCAGTATCGGCTGAACCA
>CAVATZ010000002.1:0-84367 GCA_963591655.1 Clostridiales bacterium | reverse complement strand
AGGAGATCGGCCATGGAATTCAAGCTTCATTCCGACTATCAGCCCACCGGAGATCAGCCGGAGGCCATTCGTGCCCTTACCGAGGGCTTCCGGGAGGGAAATCAGTTCGAAACGCTGCTGGGCGTCACCGGCTCCGGCAAGACCTTCACCATGGCCAATGTCATTGAACAGCTGCAGAAGCCCACGCTGATCATCTCCCACAATAAGACGCTGGCAGCCCAGCTCTATTCGGAAATGAAGGAGTTCTTCCCGGAGAATGCGGTGGAGTACTTCGTCTCCTACTACGACTACTATCAGCCGGAGGCCTACATTCCCTCCTCCGATACGTATATCGAAAAGGATTCCGACATCAACGACGAAATCGACAAGCTCCGGAACTCCGCCATGGCCTCCCTCTCCGAGCGGAGGGACGTGATCGTGGTGGCCTCTGTGTCCTGCATCTACGGTCTGGGTGCCCCCACAGAATACCTGAACATGGCCATTTCTCTGCGGCCCGGCCAGCAGCGGGACCGGGATGCCCTGCTGCGGCAGCTCATCGACATTCAATACAACCGGAATGACATGGATTTCCACCGGGGCACCTTCCGGGTCATGGGCGATGTGGTGGATGTCTTCCCCGCCTCCGAGGGCGACCAGGCCTACCGCATCGAATTCTTCGGCGATGAAATTGACCGGATCCAGCTGATCGATGCTCTGACTGCCAAGGCCAAGGCAACCCTTGAGCATGTCATGATCTTCCCCGCCAGCCCCTATGTCATCCCCCAGGACAAGATGATGCTGGCCTGCCGGAACATTCTGGCAGAAATGGAGGAACGGGTAAAATACTTCAAGGAAGAGGACAAGCTGATTGAAGCCCAGCGGATTGCCGAGCGGACGAATTTTGATGTGGAAATGCTGAAGGAAACCGGCTTCTGCTCCGGCATTGAGAATTATACCCGGCATCTGAACTTTGCGAAGCCCGGGGAGCCGCCTTACACGCTGATGGACTACTTCCCGGATGACTATCTCATCATTGTGGACGAGTCCCACATCAGCCTGCCCCAGATCCGGGGTATGTTCAACGGCAACCTGTCTCGGAAAAACACGTTGGTGGACTTCGGCTTCCGTCTTCCCTCGGCGCTCGACAACCGGCCGCTGAATTTTTCGGAATTTGAGGAAAAGATCGATCAGCTCCTCTTCGTTTCCGCCACACCGGGAGAATATGAGGCGGAGCACGAGCTGCTGCGGGCCGAGCAGATCATTCGGCCCACGGGCCTTTTGGATCCGGAAATCACGGTGCGACCCATTGAGGGACAGATTGACGACCTCATCGCCGAGATCCATAAGGAAACCGCAAAGAAGCACAAGGTGCTGGTGACCACCCTCACGAAGCGCATGGCAGAGGACCTGACGAAGTACCTGAAGGAGGCAGAGATTCGCGTGAAATACCTCCATTCGGACATCGACACCCTGGAGCGCGCCAGCATTATCCGGGACATGCGTCTCGATAAATTCGACGTGCTGGTGGGCATCAACCTTCTCCGGGAGGGTCTGGACATTCCGGAGATCACGCTCGTGGCCATTCTGGATGCAGACAAGGAGGGCTTCCTCCGCTCCGAAACCTCACTGATTCAGACCGTGGGCCGCGCCGCCCGGAACAGTGAGGGGCACGTCATCATGTATGCCGACAACATTACCGAATCCATGCGCCGCACCATCGAGGAAACCGAACGGCGCCGGAAGCTGCAGATGGCCTACAACGAGGCCCACGGCATCACTCCCACCACCATTCACAAGGCAGTGCGGGACCTGATCGCCATCTCCAAGGCCGCCGACAACGACGACAGGAAGGGTCTGCAGCGGGATCTGGAGTCCATGTCCCACCAGGAGATCGACAAGCTCATCCGCGAGCTCACCAAAAAAATGCGGGCGGCTGCCGCCGAGCTCAACTTCGAGGACGCCGCCATGTACCGTGACAAGATCGAGGAGATTCGGAAGGAAAGGGAAAAGGAATAGAGATAGGAATAGAAAAACGAGGCCGGATACCCCCGACCTCGTTTCTTCTTTACAGCTTTCTGCCGCCGGAATGGATGCTCATTTTCGGCGCTTCCACTTCCTTCGCCTCCGCGGCATTGTCCGCCTTCAGCGGCTTCCGCGCGTTCACAAGCTTCATCTCCTGCTCATATACAGCCCCCAGGAAGCTCCGGGCCTGCTTCGCGGTAAGCGACTTCTGCATTTCCGGTACATTCGCCTCGGGATTCTGCGCCTTGACAAATGTCAGCAACGTGTTGATGTCCTCCATGGCCGTCAGCTGTGCCGCGCTGATCTGGTTCTTTCCGTTCTCGGAAGGCACCGTGGGCCGCTGGCTGAAATTCCATAAGCGCTCCTGCGCTTTTATAGCCTTCAGGCCCAATGCCCGATTCGGGTCGCTGGCCTTCAATACCATGACATTTTCACGCAATGCGCTGTCCATCATACTGCGCAGCTGGTTGCTCGCATAGGCAGACACCTCGTAGGCGCTCTTCTGCGACCACATTTCCCGTTCCTTTTTCTGTGCTGCAAACAGCTTCTCGCTGTCCTGCATGTCCTTCTGCATGAAATCCTTCAGATCCGCTGCTACCTTCAGACGTTCCTTGCCCTGTCGGAAGATATGCACCTTGTCCTTATTGATATACGTATCTGTAACGTCAAGAATCTTCTGTTTGTTCAACTTAATGACATTGTAGAAGGAATTCAACTGCTTCAGCGTCTTGTTGTCCAGCTGCGTACTGTCCGAAAGATTGTCCAGAATCTTGTCATACTTTCCGACAAGCCACTTTACGGATCTTCCCGTATTTCTGAACTGCCAGCTTCCGTTCGTGGCATTGGCATACTTTCCCTTCTCATCCAGCCGTTTCTCGATCTCCTTCAACTGCTGGTGCTCCTTCTGCAATGCCTTCTTAATGTTCTCTAATGCAGCAGCCTCATTCTGCTTACTGAACTGCAGGCCCTTCTCTTCGCCTTTTTTCTCGGCGTTTTGCAAGGCCTTCTCTTTGTCCCCCTCCTGTGCAGCTATGACTCTGCCGACTACTGTGAAGATGTTGGTCTCCAGGGAGTTCTCCGGGGTCAGCTTCCGGCAGCTCAGCTGCGCCCACTCATCCTCCTTCATGATATGAATGGTATTCGCCGGATTCTTTAAAAGCTCATTTCCGTCCTTGCCCTGTTCGAAATGCAATCCATCCTGCTTCTCTCCGTTCCCGATCAGCTCATGCAGCTTGCCCAAGCGAACCTTGGCTGCATTGATTTCATTCTTAGCCATTCCATAGTCTTCCAGCAGCGCCACAAAGGACGCCTCTGTCAGATTCTGAACCGCTTCCTTCATTTCCGGTGTGATGATCATCAGATTTTCTGCCGTAGACATCTGTTTTTTGCCATCCAGAATATCACCGAAGGAATTGTCATTATCGATTCCCTGTACGCCGATCACCTTCGGATGTTCCGGATCCGTGGTATCAAAGCGAACAAAAAAGTTTCTGGAATGCCGGTCCGTGTTTGCGCAAAGATAATCCAGAATCTGCAGATTGGCCAGAGCCTTCAGCATGTCCGGATTGTCGAAATCCTTTCTCTCGACACGGAAAAGCGGCGAATCCACCTCGAGTCTGTTGCGGTCGACACCATCCGGTCCCGCCAGCTCCATCATCGTGCCTTCTATCTTTTCACCATCGCGGTCCACCATCACACGATGGCTCTTTGCCAAAAGATCCGGAAATCCCAGCATTTGCGCCACATCGGTCATGGCACTGGATCTCTGGGCCAGCTTCGCATCCGGCGCAATTCTGGTTTGCATGGTCACTATGTAATGCGCATGGATCTTTGCCAGGCCGGCATTCAACTCCCGGTGTACATTCCAAAAGGCCTCCTTATCTTTTTCAGAAAGACGCCGCATCCATGGCGCACTTCGCACATACTTTTCCTGCAGATCCGGGTAGTTGATATTATTTTTGTAGTTCACATCTGAAACAGCTTCCTGAATTGTCTTTTTGAAGGCAGGATACTTTTCCGACAATGTCTCTGCGAGCTGTTGATATGCATCCTCCATCAGAGCAGGATAATGCTCCTCCGCGGTGAAAAATCCCTGATGGACTCTTCCCTCTTTGTCGGTATATTCCACGGCCTCACGGCTACTCACCGCTTCACCGACGGTTTCTCCCGCGGTATACATCTGTACCGTCGGGATCGCTGCACCATGCAGAACCTCCGCCAGCGGCGGAAGATTGTCAATCGGAAGGCCGGAGAGCGCATTCCGATCCCGCAGCAATGCCGTCCCGAGACTCTGTACATTCTCATTCTGGCGATCCATCTGCGGCAGATTCTGATAATCGATCAGGCAGTTCTCGTACTTGCTCCGCACATCCCGATACGCCTCTTCTGTCATCGGAACGAAATTTCCCATGTCGTTTCGCTGCGTATACTGGCTGAACAATGCGTCCAGCAGCGCATCAAAATCCTCCTTGAAATCCTCCTCCAGCACGTCGTCCAGCGCTTCCCGCAGGCTCTCAAGCTCCTCAAATACTGTATTTTTCAGCTGATCCTTATATTGATTGCGTTCATCCTTGTACTTAGGCATATTCTTCTCGGTCCCTTTCTTGTCAGTCAATTCTCATTTTACAGCAGCATTCTACCTTCCGGACAGACACAAAACAGACACAAGCTTCCATTATTCAAGTTGTCGAGTGGCAGCGAATGCAGAAGGAAAATATACTTGTTACTGCTCCTCTTCCGGATAGCTAAGCCCCCAGTCCTTTCTAAACTGTGTCATCATTTCCATGACATCTCTTGTGTAGTCAAGATGCATGCAATCTGCTTCTCCGGCAATGGCCTTTTCCATATCCAAAAGCTCATATGCCAGGGCATCCTCATGGACACCGGCTTGAATCAGCTGGGTCTCTCCGGTTTCCGCGTCCACAATCTTCGCCTCCCAAGCACGCGGATACTCCATGACCTCGATGTAGCCTTTTTCGCAGGATACCATGCCCCGCTTCGGCTGCTTGGAATGCATGGACAGCATCACGGTGGCCATCTGCCCCTCCTTGTTGCTCAGCAGCAGTCCCGCCTGCTCGTCCACGCCTGTTGAGGCCGCCTTCATTTGCGACAGCAGCCGGTTCGGCTTAGAATCCATAAACCAGCGGATAAAGGACAGGGCGTAGACCCCGATGTCCAGCATAGCACCGCCCGCTAAGTTCCGGTTAAAGAAGCGGTTTTCCATATTGTATTCCTTGAAGCTGCCGAAGTTCATTGTGATCAGATTCACACGTCCGAGCTTCCCGGATGCCAGAATCTCCCGCAGCTTCTGATAGAGCGGCATGTGGTAAATGGTCATGGCCTCCGCCACGATGACGCCCTTCTCCTCAGCCATTGCCAGCGCCTCATTCAGCTCCCCGCTGTTCAGCGTTATGGATTTTTCCACCAGAATATGTTTTCCGTTCTCAATGGCCTTTTTCATAAACTGAATATGCGTATTGTGGGGTGTGGTAATGTAGATGACGTCCACATCCGGGTCCGTAAACATTTCATTGTAATCCCGGTAAACCTTGCGGATTCCATATTTTTCACCGAAACGCACGGCCTTTTCATAGGTCCTGTTGCCCACCGCATAAATTCTTTTTCCGTTTTTTTCCAGTGCGGCTGCCATCTCATTGGCGATCACACCCGTCCCCAATACTGCCCAGTGAATCTCTCTCATTTTCTGCCTTCCTCCGTTTTGTGCTTGCTTCCATCATTCTGCCGCAAACCCGCAGCAATTTCAATGTATACATCTCCCATTGACATTCCCCGCTTCAACCCTATAATAATACATGATTGCTAGGGGCGCATATGCTGAGATGGCTCTCTTCAGAGCCAACCCTTCTCACCTGATCAGGTTAATGCCTGCGTAGGGAAGCATGACAGCAGAAAATTCAGAATCCACATCTGCTGCCACCATTCTGCCCCTCCCATAATAGGAGGTTTTTTTATGTCAAAAAATGTCAAGATTCTCGTTTACTGCGCCATGTGCATCGCACTGGCCACGGTCACTTCCATGATCAAGCTCTTCTCCTTTCCCACAGGAGGCTCCATCACCCTCTGCTCCATGCTCTTTGCGATGCTGCCGGGATTTTTCTTCGGCCCTGTGGTGGGCATCGTCTCCGGCGTGGCCTACGGTGTTCTGCAGTTCATCATGGATCCCTATGTGCTGACGCCGGTGCAGGCCGTGCTGGATTATGTCTTCGCCTTCGGTGCCTTCGGACTTTCCGGCTTTTTTTCCAATCAGAAGAACGGTCTCCGGCTCGGCTATCTGGCGGCCTGTGTGGGGCGCTTCTTCTTCTCCTTCCTCAGCGGCTGGGTATTTTTCGGCGAGTATGCCTGGGAGGGTTGGAATCCGGCAGCCTATTCCGCCGTTTACAACCTGATTTACATCGGTGCAGAAGCCATCCTCACCCTAATCATTCTCTCCATTCCGGCCATGTCACAGGCCATGCAGAGGACGAAGCAGGCAGCACTTCGATAACGTGAAAACCGGCAACGCAAAAGGCGCTCTCACAATGAGAGCGCCTCTTTTATTGCAAGACTTCATTCCCTGCAGAAATCCCGCAGCAAAGTTTCATAGACCTGTCGGCAGTCGGCGAAGCGGCACGCTTACACGACCAGGAAGCTGACGGAGCACGGCGGAAGCGCCAGGATCCCTTCGTTCTTTTTTTCTCCGTTCAGGGCCGGCATGGTGTATGCATCCGGCATTCTCAGTTCCTTTCCATTCAGATAGATCTTTTCGCTCCGCAGCTTATCGGAGGAAAGGATGTAGCCGGTGCATGACGGTACTTCCACATGCGCGGTTTCCGTGCGGCTGTTGTTCACATAGACGTAGCAATAGCCGGCCTCTCCGTCTTTACGGCTGAAGGCGTAAAGATGAACGCCCTCCCGGATCGCTTCATGGGTATCATAAACCTTCGTGCCGGCCAGCTGATTGAAGAGCAAGCCGCCCCAATAGGCAGGACGCGGCTCATGGGTATCCGGATCCAGGAGACCGTATGCGCTTCTGGCAAAGGTATTGTGGAAAATAATGCCTTTTACCTTTGTTGCGAATCTGCACAGCTCGTCCACGTAGCGTATGGTCTCCACATAGGTGGAATCCCAGGTGTTTCCGCCGGCTGCTGCCGCCGCACTTTCCGTTACCCACATATCAGCACCGGGCATGTATTTGTCTCTTAACGTGCTGAACCACGCCTGATCCATCATTGTGGCACCGAGATATTTCTCGGTCAGAACATTATCCTTTCCCCAATGACGCTTCGGTGCAATGCCGATGGCACGCTCGCTGACGCCGGTATAGCTGTGATAACTGAAGATCTTCGGAAATACCGTCATTTTCGAAAGGAATTCCTCGGAATCCACCAGATCGATGCCCTCCATGTCCCGCTTGTTGTCCATCGCTGCGATGCCCACCAGTGTGGTTTCCGGATGGTTCTCCTGCAGCCACTTGGCAAACAGGTCATGATCTCTGGCAAAGGCCGCTGCATCATAGCCCTCCGGCAGCATGGAATCCTGGAACATATTCGGTTCATTCATGAATTCCGCATAGCTGATCTTCATGCCCTGGGCTTCTGTATAATCCCACAGCACCTTCGCCTGATCCGGCAGCCATTCACCGGTCTGATCCTTGTGAGCACCCTTGCAGTTTGCCATGCTGATCAGAATCTGTCCGTTGACCGCCTTTGCAAAATCCAGTGCGCTCTGCCACTGCTCTCTCGTCAAAATCGATTCAAAGCCCTCCGGAACCACGCCGTGGGTATGGCCGTCAAAGTCATAATATACACGTGTCGCCCAGCTTCCGCTGAAACGGATGACCACCGGTCCGAGGGCTTTGCCGCAGGTGCAGATCCGCTGCTCCCTAAGATTCGACGGATCCTGCACCGTCATCAGTGCCATAAAGCTGTTCGAGAGGCTGAGCCCCTCTCTGGACAGCAGAATCGGAAATTCCTCCGTTCCCTCTACCTGCGCCTTCGTATAGGGCTTCCAGAAGGTACCGCCGGTCAGCTCCGTCATTTCGATGTTGTAGCTGAGCAGACGGGGATCCCGTTCTCTCAGAAAGCTAAGCTTCTCCGGTTCCAATTTGATATTCATAATGTGTACTCCTCCTATAGCTATTTTTACTGCTGCATGGCTGCCAGCTTTGCCGTGTTCTCCTCGACCTTCTTCTTATTCAGCGGGAAGAAGATCATGAAGATCAGCGCGATGACCAGACAAATCGCAGGCAGACCGACGGTGATATCAAATACAGACTGACGCACTGCCTCGGTCTGCACGGTTGCCAGCGCATCATAGCCGATCAGCGACAGCCCCCAGCCGCCGGCACCGATGGCGATCGCACCGGCAATTTTGCGCACGAAGCTGTCCACAGAATACACTGTTCCTGCTGCCTTGACACCTGTGTCTAGATAAAAAGCATCCACACAGTCATTGACGATCGAGTAGCTCACCATATAGGTGATGCCAAGTCCCAGATTGACAAAGAACATACCGACAAGATACATATAGGGATTTTCCACCCTTGTCACAAACATGACGGCATAGGCGATGGTCGAAATTGTGAGGCCGAAAACACTCAGCTCCTTCTTGCCGAATTTAGAGGTAAGCCATGTGGCAACCGGCGCCGTAATCGTGAGACCCACGAACTGTACAACACTTGCCAGACTGGACAGGGAGGTATTGGCATAATAGTCCAGGAAGATGTACTGGTTAAAGGTTGCGATCAGGATCATGACCGCATAAACAAATATTGCGTTTCCGAACTTCATCAGCAGAGTCTTGTTGGTCAGACACTGCAAAATGATCTGCATTGAATTTTCATTCGCGCCCTCCTGCTTTTTGGTCGTATGGATTCTCTCCGTGCTTCCCTTCCAGCAGATAAAGAGACAAACCAGTGCAGCCGCTGCGAGGCAGGCGGCAACGGTCAGGAATCTTTTTCCGTCCGCAACGTCATTGCCGTTTTCATCCTTTACATAGACCACCAGCGGAATCACCACGCCCAAAATCATGCTGCCGACATTGGCACCGACGTTCCGCCAGGTGGAAAGGCTGACTCTGTCATTGACCTCACCGCTGATCACATTGGACATGGCCCCGTAGGGGATATTGACCGCCGTATAGCAGCCGGAACAGAAGATCAGGTAGGTTGCGCCCACCCATATGATCTTAAAGGTCATGGAAGCATCGGCGATGAAATAATTGAACATCAGACAGCTGCTGATCGCCAGCGGCAGTGCACCATAAAAAATCCACGGTCTGTAATGATCTCCGTGCTTGTCCACATGCATATCGGAAAGCCGGCCTACCGTCACATCGGTTACCGCATCGACAAATCTTGCGCACATGAACAGGGTACTGATCACGCCTGCTGCAATTCCCAAGATTTTTGTTGAAAAGATGATCAGATAGCTGCTGGCCATCAGCATGACCAGGTTGCAGGCCACATCCCCCATCATATATGAGACCTTGTCTCTCATGCCAAAGGGTCGCTTTGCCGCAGCGTTTTTTTCCTGTGTTTGCATCATTTTCCCTCTCTCATTCTTAAATTAACAGTTATCTTGCGCGCATTTAACTTTGTGATTATTATTTTATCAGTGTTTACAGCATATTTACATTGTTCTGCTATCCGATAAGATTACAAATCGTGCAAAAAAAGAAGCGCAGCTGTCAATTTTGTCCTTGACAGCTCCGCTCAGGAGATACGCTCTGTATACTTTAAACAATGTTATTCCTTGCCGGTATGTAAGATTTCACAATATTCCGACGGCGACATACCGTACTGCTTGCGAAATGCACGATAGAAGGTGGGGTAATCCGTATAGCCAACCTGCCGGCAAATCGCCTTCAGCGGAACATTCTGCAGCAGCAGACGTTCGGTCTCTGCCATACGCTTTTGGAAAATGTACTTATTGAAGCTGATCCCCAGCTCCCTGGAAAAGGAATGTGCCAGTGTGCTTCTGCTGATATGACATGCCTCGGCTACCTGCTGAAGGCTCAGATTTTGATGATAATGTCGGTTGACATACTCAATGGCCTGCAGCAGCACCTCTGACGGATGGTTATCACCGCCAACCGACGCCCATTCCTGCACCGCCATGCAGGTGCAGGCCCCGATTTGTGCCGCGACGGCATTGGTCAGAATCCGCCAGGAAGGCTTTTCATAGGCGCTGCAGCCCTTCTCGAAGAGCACACGCAGGATCTCCCATTTTGTGCCGTGCGTCACGATCTGTCCCGGCAGATCCAGTCTGGCCCCCGGAAAAAAGCCCAGCAGCTCCCGAAACCATTCCACATCCGCCCACAGGACATAGCGATCATATTCTTCATGCTGTATCAGCTCGGAAACCAGCGCACAGTGAATGGACATCGGCGGAATATACAATAGGTCCCCGCTGTGCATGGTGAACTTTCGCTCATCCACCAGATAGTCAAACGGCTGCTTTCCCATATAAAGACACATTTCAATGAAGCGATGATAGTGCGGCACCCCTGTGCGTCGATGCTGCCAGCGATAAAATTCCACCTTGTTCTGCATCAGAACATCGGAATACAGCCTGGTTTCATCCACCATGCCTTCTCCGTCCGCAGCAGACAGCGTAGCCTCTGAAGACCTGTTATAGGATCGGAATCTTCTGTTGTCCTCCATATCAGCACCACCCTTTCATCACAGCACCGCAACAAAAAAGCTGCGCTTCACCCCCGGCAAGCAATAGCGGCCAGCATACCCATCCCCAGCACATAGCAAAGCCCCGCGGTGCACAGCATCAGCAGGTTTGCCCGGATAATGTCTTCTTTTTCGACAGGCCGGATGGGATCCCCGATATAGGGCTTCTCCACCCGCTTTCCGAAATAAAAGGCGGGGCCTGCCAGCTGCACCGACAGGGCACCGGCACAGGCCGCCTCCGTTTGGGCAGAATTCGGACTCTTGTGCTTCCGGCGGTCCCGCAGGAAGATACGCCAGGCATTTCCGAGGGTGAAGGGCAGTTCAGGCCGCAACGCAGCGCCGGCTGCATCGGCGGTAGACTCTGTGTCGGCTTTTCGCCGAAGGCATTTTCCTGCAAAACAGTACAATCCGCTGCAGATCCCGGCAGACAGCACCATCAGTATGCCGGAAATCCGGGACGGCAGAAAATTACAGAGGTCGTCGAGTCTCGCGGCAGCAGTGCCGAAGTCGTAGTAGCGCGCGTTCCGGTAACCCACCATGGAGTCCATGGTGTTCACAGCCTTATAAAAGAACATGCCCGGAAGCCCGAAGCATAAGAAAAACAGCATCGGGGCAATGATACCGTCCGAGGTATTTTCCGCAATGGTTTCCACCGCGGCCTTCACCACACCGGTTTCATCCAGTGCCGCCGTATCCCGGCCCACGATCATGGATACTGCCCGACGTCCGGCAGCGAGGCCTTCTGTTTTCAATGCCCGGTAAACCTTCTGACTTTCCGTAAAGAGGGAGTGGGCTGCCAGCAGCTGGGCACACCAGAAGATCTGCAGCACCAGAGCCGCCCGGCTGCCCAGAAATCGATCCAGCAGCCGAAGTGAAAGCATGATAACAGAAAGCGTACACAGCAGCACCAGCAGCACCAGAACCCCGCCGGCAATGCGTTTTCTGCCCCTGTCCAGCTCCTGCGGCGTCCGCAGACGAAACAGCCGCCATAAAAGGCACTCCCAACGGCTGATGAGGAATCCGATGGCCTGCACCGGATGGTAGAGCCAGTGGGGGTCGCCGAAAAGCAGATCCAGAAGGCAGGCAAATGTCAGTATCCATCCTCGTTTTAACAGAATTTCTCTCATTTTTTATCCATGACTTCCATTCTCTCCGTTGTTCCGCTTGAGGATCGCCAGCGCCTCCCGGATGTTCCGCACCGCCAGAATCTCCACGCCACGGCTTCTCAGACCCGCGAATTTCTCCGCATGGTAGGCCGGCATCACGATCTTGTGAAAACCTAGGCGCACCGCCTCCTCGATGCGCTGCTCCGCATTGGACACGGCCCGGACCTCACCGGCCAGTCCCACCTCACCGAAGATCATGGCATCCTCCGGCAGCTGGATGTTGCGGCAGCTGGAGATCAGCGCCAGGATGATGGCGAGATCCGTGGAGGGCTCGGAAATCTTTAGGCCGCCGGCGATGTTCAGGTAGGCGTCATATTTCGACATTTCTAACCCGATGCGGCGCTCAATGATGGCCAGCAGCAGATTCATGCGGTTGTAGTCCACGCCGTTGGCGGTCCGCCGGGGCAGTCCGAAGCTGGTAGGCACCGCCAGTCCCTGAATCTCGATCAGAAGTGGCCGGGTGCCTTCCATACCGCAGGTCACCACAGAGCCCGCAGCCCCCGCCGGACGCCCGGACAGGAGCAGCTCAGAGGGATTCAGCACCTCCTGCAGTCCCTCCCCCGTCATTTCAAAGACCGCGATCTCATTGGTGGAGCCGAAGCGGTTCTTCTGCCCGTGCAGAATACGGAGGCTGCCGCTGCTCTCTCCTTCAAAATAGAGCACCGCATCCACCATGTGCTCCAGCACCTTCGGCCCGGCAACATTACCGTCCTTTGTCACATGACCGACAATAAAGATGGCGATGCCGTTCTCCTTCGCGGCCCGCAGCAGCGCTGCTGCGGATTCCCGAACCTGACTGACGGAGCCGGGAGCCGCCGTCACGAGCTCCGTACACATGGTCTGAATGGAGTCAATGACCACGAAGTCCGGCTTCTCCGCCCGGAGCACCTCCAGAATGTTTTCAATGCTCGTTTCGCACAGGAAGCGCAGCTCGCCCCGAATTTCAGCGATGCGCTGCGCCCGGAGCTTGATCTGCTTGAGACTTTCCTCGCCGGAAACATAGAGCACGGATTTGCCGCTGTCCGCCGCCAGATTCCGCGCCACCTCCAGGAGAATCGTAGACTTGCCGATGCCCGGGTCGCCGCCCAGCAGCACCAGGGAGCCCACCACGATGCCGCCGCCCAGCACCCGGTCCAGCTCCCGGAAGCCGGTGGACATGCGGTCCTCCTGCTCCAGCGCGATCTCGTCGATTCTGACGGGCCGGGCAGCCTCTCCCCGCCTGCCGGAGGCCGAAAAACCGGATGCAAAAGAGGAGCTGGCTTTTTTCACCGGCTCCTCAGCAAAGCTGTTCCATGTACGACAGGAAGGACACTGCCCCAGCCACTTTGCGGACTCATAGCCGCATTCCTTACAGAAGAACCGGGATGTGATCTTTGCCATTACTTGCTCCTTCTTGCCGTAAATTTCAGTTTTTCACCACTCTTGTCCACTGTGATGCGAACCGTGCAGTCCCGCGTCACGCGTCCGACCAGAATTTCCTCCGAAAGCGGATTCTCCAGATAGCTCTGAATGGTCCGCCGCAGGGGACGTGCGCCGAACTTCGGATCATAGCCCTTCTCCGCCAGAAAATCCTTCGCCTTCTCATCCAGAGAAAGATGGATGCCCAGCTCAGCCCTTGCCCGCTGCCGAAGCTCCTTCAGCAGTACGTCCGCAATGGCCCGGATGTTCTCCCGGGTCATGGGATGGAAGACGATGATTTCGTCAATTCGGTTCAGGAACTCCGGCTTGAAGAGATGCTTGATCTCCTCCATCACCCGGCTCTTCATGAACTCATAATCCTTGTCCTTCGATCCGTCGCCGTTGTCAAAGCCCAGTCGCTTCGGGCTCATAATGGCCTCGGCCCCCGCATTGGAGGTCATGATAATGACGGTATTTTTGAAGGAAACCTTCCGTCCCTGGGCATCGGTGATATGGCCGTCATCCAGCACCTGCAGAAGAATGTTCAGCACATCCGGATGGGCCTTCTCGATCTCATCGAAGAGGATGACGGAATAGGGATTCCGCCGCACCTTTTCGGACAGCTGACCGCCCTCATCATAGCCCACATAGCCGGGGGGCGAGCCGATCATCTTGGAGACGCTGTACTTTTCCATATACTCGGACATGTCAACCCGGATCAGATTGCTCTCCTCACCGAACATGGCCGCCGCCAGCGTCTTGGACAGCTCCGTCTTTCCCACACCGGTGGGTCCCAGGAACATGAAGGAGCCGATGGGCCGACGGGGATCCTTGAGGCCTACCCGGCCGCGCTTGATGGCTCTCGCGATGGCGCTGACCGCCTCCGGTTGCCCCACAACCCGTTCATGTAAAATGTCTTCGAGCTTCAGCAGTCGCTCCGTCTCCTTCTCTGCCAGCTTCTCCACCGGAATGCGGGTCCACTCAGACACCACCCGCGCAATCTCCGCCTCTGTCACATGAAGGGGATGCAGAGCCTGCTCCTCTTCCCAAGCCTGTCTCGCCTTCTCCAGACGCTTCCGGCTGCGGAGCTGCTGCTTCTTGATCTCGGAAGCCCGTTCGAAGTCCTGGGCCTTGATGGCCGCCTCCTTCTCTTCACCGAGCTTCTCCAGCTCCTCCCGCTTCTTTCTGAGCTTCTCCGGTTCTCCCAGTGCCGTGATCCGCAGCTTCGAGGCCGCCTCGTCAATCACGTCAATGGCCTTGTCCGGAAGATAACGATCGCTGATGTAGCGTGCGGAAAGCTTCACCGCCGCTGCCAGGGCCTCCGGCTCGATCACCACCTTGTGATGCTCCTCATAGCGGGGGCTCACACCCTGCAGAATCTTCAGGGCCTCCTCCTCAGAGGGCTCGTTCACCACCACCGGCTGGAAACGCCGCTCCAGCGCCGCATCCTTTTCAATATGCTTCCGATACTCCTCCAGCGTGGTGGCACCGATGATCTGCAGCTCTCCCCGGGCCAGAGCCGGCTTCAGGATATTCGCCGCATCCAAAGCGCCCTCGGCACCGCCGGCACCGATGATGGTATGAATTTCATCAATGAACAGCAGCACCTCGCCGTCATTCTGTGCCTCTCGAATGACACGCTTGATCCGCTCTTCAAATTCGCCCCGGTACTTGGAGCCTGCCACCATGCCGGAGATATCCAGCGTCAGCAGCCGCTTTCCCCGAATGGTTTCCGGTACGCTGCCTGCCACGATTCTCTGGGCAATGCCTTCGGCCACCGCCGTCTTGCCCACGCCGGGTTCACCGATCAGGCAGGGGTTGTTCTTGGTTCTCCGGGAAAGGATCTGCACCACCCGCATGATTTCGGCTTCTCTTCCCACCACAGGGTCCAGCCGTCCCTCGGCAGCCATCTCCGTCAGATCCCGGGAATACTGATCCAGCACCGGCGTCCGGCTCTGCTTTGCCTCCCGGCGTCCGCCGTTCTCGCCGACACCGGCTGTATCTCCGGCTGCCGACAGGATCTGCTGATAAATCTGCTGCGCATCAGCTCCCAGTGTGGTGATGATTCTGGAAGCCGTGCAGCCCGGATCCTTCAGAATGGCCGTCAGAATGTTTTCCGTGCCCACCAGACGGGCCTTCATGTGCCGCGCCTCCTGGACGCTGGCATCCATGATCCGGCTGGCCGTAGGGGTGTAGCCGGATTGATCCGCCAGCGCCACATTGCTGTCCGAGGAAATGAACTTCTCGATCATCTCCAGAATTCTGTCCTCATTGATGCCGTTGGCCGCCAGCACCCGGGCTGCCACGGAGGTATTCTCTCTTCTCAGCCCCAGCAGGATATGCTCCGTGCCGATGTATTTATGATGCAGCTCCTCCGCGGCCTCAATGGCCAGCTTCAGTGCCTGCTGTGCCTGCATTGTAAATTGATTCATGCCTGTTCTGTTCTCTTCCCTTCAAATTTTCCTTAAAGGTCCTCAATGTCCAGATCTTCGCCCTGATCCGGTGTCGGAATGACGGTCGTCTCTCCCAGGGCATCCGCGGACTCTGCCGCATTCTCCGCAAAGGCCTTCCGATCCAGCAGCACCGTGCTCTCCAGATCCGCGTCCTCTGTCTCCGCCTGCGCTGCAGAAGCCGTTGTGTGCAGAATCCGGGTCTGCTCCAGCTCTGCGGGTGCCTCCGTCGTGCCGGCAGCCGGCATTACCCGGGTCTCCCCCAGAGCATCCTCGGCTTCTCCGGCAGGTGCCGCCGGTATGCTGATGGTGCCGGTTTCCGCCTGCGACGCATTCAGCTTCCGGACTGTATCCAGACCGTGCTTTCGGTTCCTCCGGAGCAGCATGCAGATGCCCACGCAAAGGGCCAGGCTCACTGCGCCCAGAACACAGCTCAGAATGAACTGGAAGTTGTAGCGGTTCACCAGAGCATCATAGCGCTCCAGCAGTGCCGGATAATCCTCCGCATTCTGCTTCAGCTCTACCTCCACCGGATCCTCGAAATAGCGCTGCAGCGTCTTCTCCGTCAGGTCATAACGATAGAAGCTCAGCTCTCCGGCGTCATTCATACCGTAAAGGATACAGTACTGATGGTCACTGTCGGCCTTCCATACCCAGCCCTTTACCTGGTGTCCGTCAATATCAATCGTGCTTTCCGCGAAGCCCTCCGGAATCTCCACATCAGAGCCCGGGTTCATGATGGTGATGGTCTTCTCCTTGGAGGAAAGCTTCACGCCCTCATTCACGGTCTCGGTGCTGCCCTCGGCATCACTGGGGCCGCCCTCCTGCTTGGTCACCTTCAGGCTGTATACCGTCTGCGTGCCGTCCTGGGCCTTCACCGTGATGCTGACCGCATTTTCTCCCATGTTCAGTGCATCGTTGCCGCTGACACTGACAGAAGCGCCCTCTCCGGCTGCCACTGCATTGATGGCAAGACGATCCACATCGGCACCCACAGTGATATCATAGCTGGTCACATCCGCCGAGAAGGCAGGGCTCAGCTCACCCGGAGATACCGTCAGCTCCGCAAGAGACGCATCGCCGGAGGCGGAGGCCTCGGCAGCCACCTGCACGGTCGAGCTTCCCTGGTGCGTAATGTCCACCAGCGCCTCATCCGTGTCATAGACCTCCTGGGTGCTGATGGTAATGCTGGTGGGGCCTGCTGTCAGGGTCTTGAACTTCAGGTTGTAGGCCAGCTCACCGGTGCCTGCGCCGTTGCTGGCACCATGGATCCGCACAGTACCCGCACCGCCGTCCGCATCTGTGCCGCTGACAAACTCCAGCACAGAGGTATCATAGGCCACAGTAATGTCCGCCTTGGAAAGGGTGCCGTCACTACTCTTCACCTTCATAGTGACATTCACATCGGTTCCCAGTGTCACCGAGGGATCCGAAAAGGAAATCTGTCCGGTTGCCGCCAGGGCTGTGATGGACAGCAGCATAGAGGCTGCCGCCGTGCAGAATATATATTTCAGTTTCTTCATAGCATTCTCCCTGTAAAGTTGTCTTTTCCAGAAATCATTTGCCGATAGATTATAGCATAGAAGCCGTATTCTTTCAAATCCGGAGCCGGAACCGCCTTACTGCGGTCCCTCACCCACCACAACGATGCCGGTGCTGCTTTGAACGCTGCCGCTGCTCGTGCTGTCGATGCTCTGGGCACCGCCGGTCTGCCCGTTGGCACCCTTGTTGATGGTGATCCGGTAGGTTCTCGTGCTGCCGTTCTGCGCCGTCACGGTAATGCTTACGACAGTAGATGCCTCCGCAAGCGTCACTGTACCGGTGCCGCTGATCTGTGCGTGGCTCTCAGCCTGGGAGGCGCTGACATTGACCTCTGTAACAGAGGGATCCACCACCAGTGTATACTGCTCTGTATCCATCTGGAAGCCCGGTGTCAGAGTGAAGCCGCTGACGCTTAAGCTGCTGAGCTTGTTGTTGGGGCTGCCGTCGCCGGTGGGCTTCGCTGCCGCACTCTCCGGCATGTTCAGGTAAACCGGGATGCTGAACTCATGGGCAGCCGACTTCATGTCGCTGGAATAGGCCGCACTGAGCTTGGCCCCCTCCTCGGCCGCGCCGGGAACATTGGTCATATACTGATGCTTATACATATTGCTGCCCTGGACATTCCACTTCTTAAGATAGAGGGTATTCTGTCCCGCGTTCAGGTAGTTTTCTGCATAGAAAAGCGCACCGCCCACGATGGACTTCTCAATGCTGGTCCAGGGACGGTTGTAGCTGCCGCTCTGGGAAGCATACCAGATGCCCCGCTGGATGGCAGTCATATCACTGGTGGCATAGGCACCGACATTAAAATAGTTGTAATAACCGCTCTGTCCGGAAATGGAGCCGCTGCTGCCGCTGCCCTGCTCCTGCAGGATCATAGCCGCAAGCACATAAGGGCTCACGCCGGACTGCTGCGCCGCCTCCATGATGATCTCCGCATAGCCGGCCTGGCTTCTGCTGCTGTCGCTGCTGACACTGCCGCCGGGCATGCTGCTGTCCGTGCTTGCAGAAGAAGCTGCTGTACCGCCGGGGCCCGCTGAGCTGATCACCGTACCATCTGATGCGCTGCTCTCTGCCGACGCTGTCGCCTTCGCAGAAGCCACGGCCGTACTATCCGTCCCTGCCTCACCGGGACCGCTGAAGTCGATGACACCGTCACTGCTGGAAACGGAAGAAGCTGTGCTTGAAGCCGTGTTCGTGGCTGTCGATGCGGATGTACTCGTACTGCTGCCGGAACGCAGGACACTGTCATTGGTCAGGCTGACGGAGCCCTCCATAAAGCTGCCCTTCAGCATGGTCTGCAGTCCGCTCAGAGTCTGCACATTCTCTTTATAGCTCTGCTCCAGGAACTGGAATACATAGGATTCATCCAGAAAATTCCTGGGATCCATGTAATAGGCCACGATTTCCCGGGAGGCAGCCACCCAGGTAGCGCCGTCAAAGCCGGGCCAGGTGCTGGTATTCCAGTCATACTTTCCGGCATCCGTGGACTTCCATGAGGAAATGGAGCTGCTCTCCACCAGCGAGCCGGTACCGCTGAGCTCCGCATCCAATACGGTATTCCAGTCCAGGTTGGTGTGGAAGGCCTTGAATACCCAGTTGGGAAACTCCGCATGAAGCTGACGAAGTCCGTTTTTATAGCTTTCCGGGAAGCCCTGCTGATTCAGATAGCTCTCAAAATCCGCATCTCCGGTGTACTGCGTGGGGAACTTCACGTAATCCGAGCGCACATAGCCAGAGATTCCGCCGCCGGTAATGGCATACCAGGTATAGCCGTCGCTGCCCTGCACCTCCGCGGTCACGGTAATGGACGTATTGGAGCTCAGGGCGCCGGCCTTTCCGGCATCGGTGGAGGGGGATGTCCGCACATTCACGACACTGCCCCGGATCACGGCAGAGCGATTGTCTGCCATGGCCGTCAGGCCGTTCAACTGGGGCTGCGGAAGAAGCAAAGCTGCCGCCAGCAGAAGGGCACAGCCTCTAAAGGGTTTACGCATAGGAAGGTCTCCGAAATCAATAAATGACATCACCATCGCTGCAATGCTTCGCTTCACGATGGTGCCATACAATACAAAAAGTCAGGAGCAGGCATTCGCCTACTCCTGACAGTTTAAAATTTCTCAGGTATTCCGTCAATCTCTATTCGAAATTTTCAAAAAATCGATAGGGAACCGTAAGCTTCCTTAAACAGGGTAAGCCTTGTTCTCCTTATCTGCCTGCTTTGTGGCAATACCGCTCTGCTGTGCCTCGCGATACTCGAAGAAATCCTTTGCCACCTGCGGGAACAGAGCATAGGACAGAACGTCCTCAGGCTGCTGTGTCCACTTTGCGCACTCCTCCTTGAACTTGTCAAGCTGCGGTGCGATATGATCTGCCGGACGATCTGTCATCTGTGTCTCGCCGTCCTTCAGGATCTTCTTTACCACTTCCGGATCCATGGGCTTTACAGTACGTCCGAACTCGCCGGCTACCAGCTTGTGGGACTCCTTCGGCACCATCTTGTAGCGCTCGCCGGTCAGAACGTTCATAACGGCCTGTGTGCCGACGATCTGAGAGGAAGGTGTTACGAGAGGCGGCTCACCGAAGTCCTTACGAACTCTCGGTACCTCTTCCAGAACCTCGGTCAGCTTGTCATCCTTACCTGCCTGATGCAGCTGAGAGATCAGGTTGGAAAGCATGCCGCCCGGAACCTGGTACTTCAGGGTGTTAACATTAACGCCCAGAACCTTGGTGGACAGAAGGCCGTCCTTCAGGCACTGCTCACGATACGGCTCGAAGTAGTTGGAAACCTCGATCAGCTTGTTCACATCCAGACCTGTATCGAACTCTGTTCCCTCCAGTGCCTTGACCATAACGTCGGTAGAAGGCTGAGATGTACCCAGAGCGAAGGGTGTGGAAGCAGTATCAATGATGTCTGCACCAGCCTCGATGGCCTTCAGATATGTCATGGAAGCCATACCGGAGGTGTAGTGTGTATGCATTTCAATAGGAAGCTTTGTTCCCTTCTTCAGAGCTGTTACCAGCTTGGAAGCAGCATCCGGAAGCAGGAGACCAGCCATATCCTTGATGCAGAGGGAATCAGCACCCAGGTTCTCAACGTCTCTTGCCAGGTTCTCCCAGTACTCCAGGGTATAAGCATCACCCAGTGTATAGCAGAGCGCGATCTGTGCGTGGCCGCCTTCCTTCTTGCAGGCCTTTACAGCGGTCTCCAGGTTGCGGATATCGTTCAGGCAGTCGAAGATACGGATCACATCGATACCGTTTGCGATGGACTTCTCTACGAAGTACTCCACAACGTCATCAGCATAGTGATTGTAGCCAAGAATGTTCTGGCCTCTGAAGAGCATCTGAAGCTTTGTGTTCTTGAAATGGCGCTTCAGCATTCTCAGTCTCTCCCACGGATCCTCCTTCAGGAAACGCAGACAAGCATCGAATGTAGCACCGCCCCAGCACTCTACGGCATTGTAGCCAACAGAATCCATGGTATCCAGGATCGGCTCCATTACCTCGCTCGGCATACGCGTAGCGATCAGTGACTGGTGCGCATCACGCAGAATTGTCTCTGTAATTTTTACCTTTGCCATTTTATCTCCTTCATTTCAGAGCACCGGCAGTGTTCCGGTGCTCCTGATTGAACTTCAATTACTTACTTAACTCCGTAAACCGCCATGAAGGTACCTGCAGCAACTGCAGTACCGATAACGCCGGCTACGTTCGGACCCATTGCCTGCATGAGCAGGAAGTTGGTGGGATCTGTCTCAGCAGCTACCTTCTGAGATACACGGGCTGCCATAGGTACGGCAGATACACCTGCGGAACCGATGAGCGGGTTGATCTTGCCGCCGGAAAGGATATACATCACCTTACCAAGCAGCACGCCTGCTGCAGTACCGAAAGCGAAGGCCACAAGACCCAGCACCACGATCTTCAGGGTATCTGTGTTCAGGAAGGCCTCAGCAGAGGTAGAAGCACCTACGGAAGTACCCAGCATGATAACCACGATATACATCATGGCATTGCTTGCGGTCTCTGTCAGCTGCTTCACCACACCGGACTCCTTGAACAGGTTTCCGAGCATCAGCATACCTACCAGCGGAGCGGTGGTCGGCAGAAGCAGACATACCACAGTGGTAACCACGATGGGGAAAAGGATCTTCTCCAGCTTGGATACGGAACGCAGCTGCGGCATTCTGGTCTTTCTCTCCTTCTCGGTGGTCAGCGCCTTCATGATGGGCGGCTGAATGATCGGCACCAGAGACATGTAGGAGTAAGCAGCCACGGCGATGGGTCCCAGCAGGGAGGTCTGTCCCAGCTTGTTGCAGAGGAAGATGGAAGTCGGTCCGTCTGCACCGCCGATGATGGAGATGGCAGCAGCGGCAGCGCCGTTGAAGCCAAGGAAAATTGCCAGGAAGTAAGCGGCATAAATACCGAACTGTGCTGCAGCACCCAGCAGGAAGGTGATCGGATTTGCGATCAGAGGCGAGAAGTCTGTCTGTGCACCGACACCCATGAAGATCAGGGACGGAAGAATCGTCCACTCATCCAGGTGGAAGAAGTACCAGAGCAGTCCGCCGGTATCATTCATAGAATCCGCCGGATCCAGCATGATGTCCGGATAAATGTTTACAAGCAGCATTCCGAATGCGATGGGAACCATCAGCAGCGGCTCGAAGCCCTTGGCAATTCCCAGATACAGGAATACAAAAGCCACAACCATCATGAGGTAGTTGCCCCATGTCAGGTTACAGAATGCTGTCTGTTGAACGAGATTCGATAAGGTATTTAAAATATTCATTATATAGAAACCTCCAGATCAGCAAAGTCAGCGGTGAGACAATCAATTCATGGTTGCCAGAACCGCGCCGGACTCTACTGAATCGCCTACTGCAACGTTGATGGTTGCAACAGTGCCGTCCTGAGGTGCTACGATGTCGTTCTCCATCTTCATAGCCTCAAGCACGAGGATCGGATCACCGGCCTTCACAGCATCACCGGCATGCTTCTTCACAGCCAGGATCTTGCCGGGCATCGGAGAGGTAACCTCTACGCCGCCTGCTGCGCCGGCCGGTGCAGCTGCGGGAGCGGGAGCTGCAGCCGGAGCGGCTGCCGGTGCCGGTGCTGCTGCAGCAGCCTTCGGAGCTGCCACAGCGCCGGTTCCCTTGCCTTCTTCTACGGTTACGTCATAAGCGACGCCATTAACTGTAATTGTATAGTTCTTCATTTTGAATACCATCCTTTTTAGAATCGGGCCATCGCCCATGATTAACGCTTTCTGATAGAACGAACTACCAGTCCATTGTTCAGTGTCGGTCCCGGAACGAAGCCATCCTCTGTTCCGTTCTCTGCCTCATATGCGGCAATTGCTGCGGCAATAACTGCCTCCAGCTCTGCGCCGGAAAGTGCCGGTGCTGCCGGCGCTGCTGCGGGAGCGGCTGCCGGTGCCGGTGCTGCCTTCTTGGGCGCTTCTGCCGCCGGGCTCTTCTTCTGTCCGATCTTGTTGACATACTTGAAGAGGCTGATGATCCATGCAATGAAGATCAGGATCACAAATACGGAGCCCATGCCGAGAACCAGGTTGCCGGCAGCATCCGTCATCTTCTCACCCATGGAATACTCCGGAGAGAAGGTCATCTCGGTATATGCCGTCATGTCCTCATCGAAGCCCAGGGTCAGATCCAGCTTTCTCTGCTCAAAGGTAGCTACGATCGCGATGCTGTAGCCGTCCTCATTCTGTGATGCCTCTACGCTGTCTACGCTGACGAAGGCACCCAGTCTGTCCTGACTGTTCAGATAGTTGGTGAGACCATTATAAAGAATCGCGTTCTTGTCATGCTCAGCCTGAGCAATGGACTTCTGAATGTCCTCTGCGGACATGCTGCCGATGGCTTCCATCTGCTGCTCACCGAACTGCTCCAGTGTCTGCTTCTGGGCCGGATCGATGGTCACTGTTGTATTCTCAGAGGAGCTGCATGCGGTAAGAGCGCCGAAGCTTACGGCAAGACAAAGACCCAGGACTGCTTTTCTAATCCAATGTTTCATCCTGTCTCCTCTCATACTGTGCTGTGCTTCTTTTCCGGTCTGAATACGCTCTTAGTGAAAAGCATCTCGAAGGCAGCGATCACTCTCTGTCTCGTCTCCTCCGGTGCGATGATATCGTCAACATAACCGCGCTGTGCAGCAGCCAGTGCAGAATTCTGCTTTGCAGCAAACTCCTTGGCCTTCTCTGCCTTCTCCGCATCGCTGCCCTCGGCACAGATGATCTCTGCTGCCTTGGCTGCATCCATAACGCCTACCTGTGCATTCGGATAAGCATATACGGTGTCAATGCCCAGTGCCTTGGAGCCGAAGGTCATGCCGGCAGTTCCGAAAGCGTTCTTCACCACGGTTACCATGGGAACGGAAGCATTGGAATAAGCGGATGCCAGCTGTGCAGCAGCCTTCGCCATATGGCTCTCGTTGCACTCACAGTTGTGGTAGCCCTTTACGTCTGCCAGTGTCAGAACAGGGATCTCGAAGGCATCACAGAACTTCACCATCTTGGCAGCCTGCAGTGCGCCCTTCCACTTGAAGGAAGAATCCTTATTTGCCACAACGCCGACGGTCTGGCCGTTCAGCTGAATGAAGCCGGTTACCACATCCGGTGCGAAGCCTCTCTGGGTCTTGATGAATACACCGTTGTCTGCGATCTGCTTCACAGCATCCTCGGCCTTCATGGTCTCGATGCCGGCTACGGATCTGTTCAGATCATCTGTGCACTCCTCATAAGCGCCATAGTCCTCATTGTTGCCGGGAAGAACAGCAACGAGCTTTCTGATCTCGGAGAGAACCTCCTCCTCAGTGCCGCTGAAATCCACATTGCCCAGCTTCTCCTGGTTCTCTGCCATGGCGATCTTGTCGTCCTTGTTGCCGAAAACCGCATCCGGAGCTGTCACAAACATACGTGCATTGCTCTTCTCCATGAAAACGAAGTCAGAAAGAGCGGTCAGCACTGCCATTCCGCCGCCTGCTACACCGAATACAGCTGTCAGCTGCGGAATCACACCGCTTGCCAGTGTCTGCTTGTGATAGATACGGCCCATGCCGTAGAGTGAATCACACGCCTCCTCAAGTCTCAGACCTGAGCAGTCCACAAGACCGATGACCGGTGCGCCCATCTTCATAGCCATATCGTAGAGATTTGCAATCTTCTTTGCATGCATCTCACCCATGGAACCGCCCAGAACTGCTGCATCCTGTGCATAAACATACACAAGACCGCCGTCAATGGTGCCATAGCCGGTGACTACGCCGTCAGATGGTGCCTTCTTCTCAGCCATATTGAAGTCTGTGGATCTGGCCTGAACCAGAGCACCAAGCTCAACAAAGCTGGACTCATCAAGCAGTGACTGAATTCTGGTCATTGCAGATGATGTTGACTGATTATCCATTTTTTGTCCTCCATTTCCTATAAAGCAGGGTAAAATCTCCCCGGTTTATCTCCGTACTATTGTAAACGAAAGCCCCTTTTTCTTCAAGACAAATGGTCACTGATTTGTGAAAGTTTTGACGCGTTCCGCAATAGTTATTTTCAATGCCGGTAATAGTGAAATTTTATACAAAACGCAGTCCCTTGGGATAATGATTTTTCACCCGGCCGTTCACATATTTTCCAAGCCCCAGGGCCGCACCGTCGCAGGCGATGATCACAAAGCCGCCCGTCACGCCACCGGCCTCCTCTGCCGTCACAGAAATCTCCAGTCCGTGAAGATACTGGGAAATGCGGAGATCCGCCGCCGGGAAATCCAGCACCGGAAGCGGTGCGGACAGGGCATCCTCAGGATCTCCGGGCAGCACCGTCAGCCGGCAGGCATGACTCAAGGCATGATGCGGACATTCACGCTTCTTCAGCATTTCATAGGCAGGAACGCCCTTCCGCAGCACCCGGAGTCCCCGGAGTGCGGGCAGACTGTCGGGCACGAGATATGTGCTCTCCCCGATTTTCTCCTCCCGGAGGGCAATGTCTTCTGCCGCCGCGGTGAGATCCTCGCCGTCCCTCCGGAACACCGCCACATAATGTCCCTCTCCCCGCTCCCGATGCGGAAAGATGCGCTTCTCATGGACCAGCTGAAGAGAAGGATCCTTTTCCAGGATATAGTCCCGCATCTCTTCATCCTCCGCCCTTTCAAAGGTGCAGGTGGAATAGCTCAGCATGCCGCCCGGGGCCAGAAGCTGCAGCGCATTGTCTGCAATTTCCTTCTGCCGTACCACACAATGCGCCACGTTCTCCGGACTCCATTCCGCAATAGCGGTATCGTCCTTTCGGAACATTCCCTCGCCGGAGCAGGGGGCATCCAGTATGATGCGGCTGAAGTATCCCGGCAGCGCAGAGGCCAGTCGTCCCGTGTCCTCGTTCAGCACAGCGGCACCCGGTATTCCCATTCTTTCTATATTAGAGGAAAGTGTTCGGGCACGGTTTCCCACATACTCATTCGAGATGAGGATGCCGCCCTGCCGGTAATCCAGCATATCCGCCGCCTGGGTGCTCTTTCCGCCGGGGCTTGCACAGAGATCCAGCACCCGGTCAAAGGGACGGATCTCAAGCGCCGGCACCACCTGCATGGCAGAGGGCTCCTGCATATAATAAAGCCCCGCCTCATGATAGGGGTGCTTTCCCGGTCGAATGCCCAGCGCCGTCATCCGTTCCTCATTTACATAAAATTCCCGATACAGGCGGCGTCCGTCCGGCAGTGTCAGAAAGCTGGCGCCGGGCAGCGGCTCCAGTCCCCAGTCCGACACCAGCTGCTCATAGCTCAATTCACGGCAGTGCAGCAGCTTCTGCAGGTTGAGGCGGAGCCCCCGGGAGGGCGGCTGTTCGTAGGAAGCCAGAAATGCCGCATATTCCTTTTCCTCCGGCAGAAGTGTCCGCATCCGCTTCAAAAATTCCTCGGGCAGCTGTTTCATCTCATTCTCCTCTTCATGAAAAAAGGGTGCCCGGCGCTTTCGCTGCCGGACACCCGAGCCAGTTTTCTACTTTTCTGTGCTGGATCAGAAATCCACTCTGTAGTCATCCTTGCCTTCGCCGTCGATGACATAGTAGGCTGCATTCTGGTTTGCCACCACATATACATCAATCTGCTTGGCATCCTTCTTTGCCTTCTCAGCGGCAGCCACAGCCTTGTCCAGGATCTCCTGCACCTTGATCTGCTTGCCGTTGAACTCGAGCGTTACGCTGGTCTTTACAGCAGCCTTCACGCTCTTCTCGGTCTTTTCTGTCTTCTCAGCCTTCGCTGCAGTCTTGTGTGCAGCAGGCTTCTTCACTGCTTCCTTCTTTTCCGGTGCCTTCTCTTCAGCCGTCGTCTTTGTTGTCTCGGCAACCTTTTCCGTCTCAGCTGCCTTGGTTTCAGCAGCCTGGGTCTCTGCAGCCTTCACCTCAGCATCCGCCTTCTTGATCTCCGCGAAGGACTCCTTCAGAGCAGTGCTCTTTGTTGTCTGTGCTGCCGCAGTCTTTGCTTTTCTAGCCATTTGTCTTGTATCTCCCTTTCCAAATGAACAACATTATATACGGAAAAAATTCCCCCTATATGCCTGCATTATACGTTCCATAGGCCGCTTTGTCAACCAAGGCCCGGTAAAGGAGCCACAGCAGCAGGCTCATCCCCAGATAAAACCAGGTCGCCGGATTGGAAAACCAGGTGGTGAAGAAGGAAAACAAAAGATAGAAGCAAACCTGGGACTGCATCACCAGGCCGTAGGGATTCCGTCCCTTCCGCTGCCCCATGAGCCATCCGGCGAAGACGCCCAGCAGCAGAGAAAACAGCATTACCCCGAAGATGCCGAAGTCATACCAGCTGTCGTAAAGGATCGTCACCGTGGTGAGCTCCTCCTTGGTGGTGAAGAGCGGAAATCCCAGCGCCAGCGGCAGGAAAAACTTCAGCCCCGACAGCGTCAACAGAGGATACAGCATCTTCAGTCCGCGGGAATGCTCTGTCAATTCCCGGGTCATGACATTGAAATTGTCATAGTTGTTGGCGATATACATATAGGGCTGTGTGATAAAGATCGGCGTATCCGGGTTCTTCATCTCGAAGATGCCGTTCAGGTAGGAAACGGAATGAGCCCGCAGCACCGTGATCAGCACATAGAGCAGCACCAGACAAAGAGCCAGCACCAGGCCCTGCCACAGCCGCAGCCGTTCTCCGCTGAGGAGATACGTGAAGACCATCAGAATCGCCGCAAACATCATCTGAAAACGGGAAACCAGAAGAATGGTCAGCACAAAGGGCAGCACCAAGCCCAGAACAACGGTCACATCCGGCTTGCCCTTCGTTCGAAGATACTGTACGGAGAGGGCCGGGATCAGCACCGCCAGTGTGGTGAAATAATGCACGCCGGGCAGGTGAAAGGTGGAATAGGCATGGGGCATGTCCTTTGTGAAGAAGGGAATGAAACCAAGCCTCCGGGCCTCCAAAAAGAAGCAGCCATAACTCAGCAGCAGCAATACGACAATCACACTGCGCTGCCAGACCGCACCCTTATCCGAATCTGAGGGCAATGTCTTCGGCGCGGCATTTCCTGCCTCTGCCCGAGCCTCCTGGCGGTGCTGCACAAGCACTGCCGCGGCGTAGAACAGGGCATAGGCCAGATAAAAGCTCAGCCAGGTTTCTCCCGTCCAGACCGTAGAGAGGCGGCTCAGTCTGAGGCACGCTATCCCCTCGCCGCCTACGAGTCCCAGCGCATAAAGCCCGGTAAGGTTCAGGAGACGTCCGGTGCGCCGGTATTCCCGAATGTAGAGTCCCGCAGCTGTCAGCAGCAGCAGGCACGCCGGCAGCGCCGTCTGTCCTGCCTGCGAAAGCACCGCAGCCAGCAGATACAGTACGGTGAAAGCGGCCAGGTTGATCAGCGCCATTCGTTTTTCATTCTTCATGCCTTACTGTGCTCCTGCGCACTGCTTTCCTGCTCCACTTCCTTAGTACTGCTGCCGCCGGCATTATCCTCCCCGGACTGGGCCGGACTTTCCTTCGCCGCGGTCTCATGCGTACTTTCCTTTACGTTTTCATGCCTTGTGCTTTCCTGCAGGTTTTCCGCCGTGCCTGCACTGTTTTGCCGGCTGCTCTCCGTCGTCTCGGATTCCGCCGCCGTCGTCACATTGGCATCCGGTCCTTCGGCACTGCTCTCCTCCGTGGTCTCCGGCAGCTTCTCCACATAGGCTGTCACCGTCACATCAATGCTGGGCTCCGCCAGCTCTACTCCCTCCGGCAGCCAGTCCTCTATGCTCAGGGTCGCTGTCACCGCGGAGGACGCACCGGAAACATCCAGCGCCGGGAGGCTCAGGGAGCTCAGGGTGTTCATCAGGGCCGGTCTGCCGGCCAGCTTCACCGTCGCCGGCGAGATCAGCACTGAGCTGTAGCGGTAGCCGTCCGCCGGTGTACCGTTAACCGCCGCGGTCAGAGATACCGTCTTCTGCTTGTAAAGCACCACTGTATAGCTGACCGTCTCCGCCGAAAGGGTCACATCAGTAATATCCTTGATTTCATTGCCGTTGGCATCATAGAAGCGCAGCGTCTCACTGCCGCTCTTGTCCTCTGTCAGGCCATCCAGCTCCACCTGAATGCCGATGGAGGAAATCCGTCCGATCTCCGACACCGGCCCCTTGGCATAAACCGTATCGGTAGGCAGGATCACAGAGCCCACCTTGTAGCCGTCTGCCACAGTGCCGTGCTGATGTACATTGACGGTAAATTTCTTCTCCTGCATATCCTCGATGCTCACATGAACCACTGCCGGCTTCGGCGTCACACTCTGGATCAGCTCGTCCTTGTCGTTCAGAACCTCCACATAGACCGGAACGGAGCCGGTGATGGAATAATCCCGGAGGTCCACATAGGCGCGGAAATCCTTGGCCGAAATGTTGTACTGCTGATCGGTCCGCACGATATAGCTCACACGAACGGAGCTTTTGTCGATTTCCCAGGTCTTGGATTCACTGTCAAAGGCAGACTGATTTTCCACTTCGAGACTGACGGTCTGCTCCCGCACCACCTCCGGCTTGGAAACATTGATGACCACCAGCCAGATGATGAGAGAAATGGCCACACTGATGAGCTTAAGTCCCGGATTATTCTTCAGAAAGCGCATGATCATGTCTGTTCATTCTCCTTTCCGCGTTTGAAAAGCTTCAAAGGGAACAGATTCCGATTCTCCCGCTCCGCTTCCTCCGCCGGCTCATTGGGCAGGCAGGAAAGCAGGGTTTCCCGATCCGGAATGCGAATCAGGCGGCCCTTATCCGCAACGGATACCCGGCCGGTTTCCTCCGAAACCACCACCGTGATGGAATCCGTATTTTCGGAAACGCCCAGCGCCGCCCGATGCCGGGTGCCGAAGTCCTTGGAAATCTCCGTGTCCGAAAGGGGAAGGTAGCAGGTTGCCGAGGTCACCTTGTCGCCGACGATGACCACTGCACCGTCATGTAGCGGCGTATTCTTCTCGAAAATATTGATGAGCAGAGCCGCCGATACGATGCCGTTGATACGGATGCCCGTGTTTTCGATCTCCCGCAGAGACTGCTTCTGCTGAATCACGATAAGGGCACCGGTTTTCTTTTTCGCCATTTCGAAGGTGGCATTGGCAATCTCATTTGCCGTCACAAAGCTGGTGTCCACGGCGTTGGAATCCGGCAGCAGGTTGCTGATAAAGGATTTGGATCCCAGCTGCTCCAGTGCTTTGCGGAGCTCCGGCTGGAAGATCACCACCGCGGCAATGATGGCTGCCGTTGACAGACGCTCTATGAGCCACATGATGGTGGTCATGTGAAAAATCGCCGCAAAGGCCGTAAAAGCAACGATCACCAGGATGCCCTTCAGCAGCTCCCAGGCCTTGGTATTCTTGATCCAGAGCAGACACTCATAGACGAACACGGCGAGGATCAGGATCTCCACTATGCTCGTAATGGTAAAGGGCGGCAGAAGGCTCACCCAGCTCTTCATTTTTCCCAGCATCTCTTCCAAGACTTACTCCCCTTTTTTCTCACTCTGCCGCTTCGGTACGGCCTTCACATAATAATAGTATTCCTCATCCTCAAATTGCAGGTGTTCACTTCCCCGGTAATCCGCATTGTGAAAAAGCAGCAGATAGAGGAAGCCCAGCAGCAGTGAAGCCGCAAGTCCCACCAGCTGTCCCGTCAGAGAGCCCAGTCCCATTCTGCTGCCGCCCAGCACCAGAGCCCCGCCCATCAGAACGGTGCCCAGCAAAAGCGACAGCAGAAAGGCATAGTCAATGGGCAGACTGCGGAGAATAAATACCGCAAGGAAGCCGAGGCTTACCACCACGATCATCAGCAGCATCTCCCGATTGCCGAGGAAGCCGCTGAAAATGTCCGCATACTGATTGGCCAGCTCCGTCATATCCGTGGTCTTGCTGAGACCGCCTACATTTTCCGCTGCGTAATGCAGGAAATAATACACCACCGTGCCCAGCGCAAGGGGAATGAAGCCCAGGATTCCCAGGGTAAGTCCCGCCGCCAGCACCAGCACATAGGGAATGTGCAGGAAATAAAAGAAGGGCATCAACGCCAGCAGCACTGCACCTCTGGCCCGAAAGGCGCTCTGCACCAGTGCCGCCATCAGAAAGACCAGGCCGCCCACCAGTGTCAGCTCCAGAGAGGCGCTGTACAGATTTCCCAGCACCAGCGCCGCCCCCAGGAAGGGGATGCCGGCCCAGGGCAAAAAGGCGCAGAACAGTGATGCCGCCAGAATCACAGGAATTCCTGCGCACAGGTCGCTGTAACCGAGGCGCGCCCGAAGTGTCATAAAGAGCACAAACGCCGTCAATGCACGGAACAGCGGCAGAAGCCAGTAGTCCTGTCTTCTGTATACATTTCCCAGCGCATCCCGCAGGGCAGAAATCTGATTCATTCCTCGTCTCCTTCCGTCCAGTCCTCATCCAGCCATTCCGGTTCACGGCTCCGCTGCCGCGGCAGACCGGTTTCGTCCTCCGCCTCATCGTCCAGCCAGTAATCATCGGCATTCTCGTCTATGGGCTCATCCAGCCAGTAGCCGTCGGACTCCTGCGGCACCCGCCCCTTCTGCGGCGCCGCCTGCATTGTCCTCTTCTTCCGCTTCTGCTTCTCCTCCCGGAGATAACGGCTGGCCTCCTCCCGGGCAAAGCGCACCGCCTCCTCTGCCTCCGGGGAATCGCGCAGATCTTCCGCATCCTCCGGATCATCCTCTTCCGCATCCTCCTCCGGCAGCACGCCAGCCCGAAGAAGGCGGATCTCCTCTCCGAAATCATCGCCGTAGCGGCTGTCCGCCGGCGGCTGCTCGCCCCGTATTAGAGCCAGGAGCTGCTCCAGCTTTTCCGTGTAGAAATCCCGGAGCGCCTGAGCCGTATTGTAATGATGTCGGGCCTCGGTGCCGGAAATGACGCCGGTGATGAGAAGGCCGATGACATAGGCAAGTCCCAGGAGCCGTGCCGTACCCCGAAGATACTGGAGGCTCAGATTCAGGAGAATGTTCTCCAGCTGCATGAGCATGCCCACCATCACCACCAGGATGAAGCACAGGGTATAATGAAGCTCTGCCAGCAGTACCCGATTGGAAATATAATCGCTGCGGAAGTACTCACCGGTCTGCAGAACCTCCTTCCCCTCTTTCTTTTCAAAGGCTGCCAGCTTGGTCATCAGCCTGATCTTATCCCTGTTCAGCATAGCGCTCCTCTTTAATAGCCTCTTGCGTTTCTGGCTCTCTCCGCATAGGGAGAATCCGGATATTCGCCCACAATCTGATCAAACAGCTTGTTGGCATTTTCCGTATCGCCGCCGGTCTGATAGAGCCGGGCCAGCAGGAACATGGTCTCCGGCTCCTGACGAAGCTGCAGACTCAGCTCGTAATCTGTCTTGGCCTGGGCGGTATCCCCGGAATTCCATGCGGCAGTGCCCAGCTCGGAAAGACGCTGATAAACTGTCCCCTCCATTTCTGCCTTGACGCTGCTCAGAAGGCTCTGCAGGCTCTCATCGGTCACATTGGCCACATCCAGCTGCAGATACTGCTCTGCGGCCCCCACCATATCTCCGGAAGAAATCAGGGACTGAATGTCATTCAGGCTGCGATACTGTCCCGCGAAGGAAGCATTGGCACTGGCATACTGGGCCAGCTGCGCATTGGCAGCGTCATATTCTGTCTGCAGGCTGTCCAGCTGGCTCTGCAGACTGGTATTTTCCTGATTCACCGCATCCAGCTTCTCGGCATAGCGAATCAGCTCCTGATTGTTCTGACTGTTCAGGGCCTTGGTCTTCGCCGGCAGAAGCAACAGATAGAAGGACAAAAGGGCAAAGGCAAAGCCGATCAGGATATACAGCACCACCATCCAGGGGGAAATCTGCTTCACCTCCTGCGGCACCAGGACATCATCGTCACTCATGCGGCGGTGGGAAAACACATTCTTGAGCCGGTTTTGCTCCACCTCCGCTCTGCCCGTATTGTGCTTCACCTCATCCATCAGCACCAGGGCCTTCGGATTGTTTCGATCAATGTGCAGCACCGTCAGCAGACTCTTGCCGGCCTTCACCCACTCCTCCTTTTTCATATAGAGAAGTGCCAGCAAGGTATGCGCCTTCACATAGTTGGGCCGATCCCCGATCACCTGATTCAGCTGCATGATGGCCAGATCCTCATTGTTGTTCTGGGCATAATCCAACGCCTGGTTGTAGCGCTTCACGTTGTCGGAGCAGATCCGGAGAATGGCCGGCTTCCGCTGCACCTCGTCCAGATAATGATCCGCCAGATTGTCCTCCGGCATCAGATTCATGCTGATCACCCACTGCACCAGCGCGTCCGCCGTTTCGCCGCACTCAAAAAAAATGAGCCCCAGCAGATTCCGGGCATCCTTCTGGTATTTGTCATACTGCAGCGACTTCTTCAGAAGCTCTGCAGCACCGGAAAGATCCCGAAGACGTGCCCGCTCCAGTCCCAGATTGTAATAACAGTTGGCAATCCGCTCCAGTGTTACGTCATATCTCATTTCTGCTCGTTCCCCGCTGCCGCCTCTTCGATCAGCTTTGTCATAATGTCATTCATATCCGTAAGATCCACCTTCACAATGGCATCCTCAATCTGATCCACATCCAGACTGGGCTTAAATCTTTGAATTTCATCCTCGAAATTAATCATATTTTATCCTCACAGCGTCATAACCTCTATAAATTTTATTTCAGTATTGACGCTTCTGTATCCACTCTATTACAATTTCCCGGAAGCTTACAGTTTTCCATTGAAAACTAAAATAGTTTAGCACAAGTTATAGGGGCATTCAAGCTTGCGCACCTTACAGAAAAGAGAAAAAACATGAACAGTCTAGTTACCTTTTTTACCAGCAATCTGGCGGGACATCTCTCCAAGGAGGTCATCGTCTTCATCATCTCCATGCTGCCAATCCTGGAGCTCCGCGGCGGTCTGCTGGCCGCCTCCATCCTGCAGCTGCCCTATCTCACGGCACTGCCCATCTGCCTCATCGGCAACCTGCTCCCCATTCCCTTCGTGCTTCTGCTGATTCAGAAGCTGGTGGCACTGCTGGAGCGCTTCCGTCCCACCCGGGGACTGGCCCGCTTCCTGAACGGCAAGGTCACGAAAAACCAGGACAGCATTGAACGCTACGGCTTCTGGGGCCTCACCCTCTTCGTGGGCATTCCCCTTCCCGGTACCGGTGCCTGGACCGGCGCCATCGTGGCTGGTCTTCTGGGCATGAAGCTCCGGAAATCCGTCCCCTCCATTCTCCTCGGGGTAATGCTGGCGGCCCTGATCATGTCCATCGTCAGCTACGGTCTGCTGTGTGCGCTTCTGCACTGAAGACCAATTGTTCAAGCATTCTTCAAGTCCAAAATTTCTGTCAGAACTTTTTTAAAAAAGTTGTTGACAGAATGAAGGGCGGATGCTAATATAAACGAGTTCGCGAGAGAGCAGCGAACAAGAACAAATGCAGAAGTGGCGGAATGGCAGACGCGCACGGTTCAGGTCCGTGTGAGCTAACACTCATGTGGGTTCAACTCCCATCTTCTGCACTCTCAGATTTTGATCTGAGCAATTGAATATTTGCAGAAGTGGCGGAATGGCAGACGCGCACGGTTCAGGTCCGTGTGAGCTAACACTCATGTGGGTTCAACTCCCATCTTCTGCACTCTCAGATTTTGATCTGAGCAATTGAATATTTGCAGAAGTGGCGGAATGGCAGACGCGCACGGTTCAGGTCCGTGTGAGCTAACACTCATGTGGGTTCAACTCCCATCTTCTGCATCGTCGGAGTTGGCTTCGTAGGTCAGCTCCTTTTTTTGTCAAAAAAGGAGCTGACGCGCTTCGCTACCCCTCCTCTTCCCCCTGTCGTATGCGACAGGGGGATTTGTTGTTTGACACCGGGAAAATATCAAAATCGCTAAACTAAAAAAGGAGTATCCGCATTCGCGGATACTCCTTCTCTCATCATCTCAGATTTGTATTACTTCGCAAGGTTAGCCTTTGCAGACTCGCAAAGAGCAGTGAAGCCAGCCGGATCTGCGATAGCGATCTCGGAAAGCATCTTTCTGTTCATGTCGATGCCGGCATTCTTCAGACCGAACATCAGCTTGGAATAGCTGAGGCCGTTCAGTCTTGCAGCTGCATTGATACGAGCAATCCAGAGCTGTCTGAACTGTCTCTTTCTCTCCTTACGGCCCTTGTAGGACTCTGTAAGTGCTCTCATAACACTCTGCTTTGCTACTCTGTACTGCTTGGAACGAGCTCCTCTGTAGCCCTTAGCCAGCTTCAGTACTCTGTTATGCTTCTTCTTAGCGTTAACGCCGCCCTTAATTCTCATTGTTTATTTCCTCCTCAATCAAATCGTCAGCAAATCAAAGATACGGAAGAATCTTCTTCATTGTCTTTACATTTGTTGCGTCTACTACGGTGTCCTTTCTCAGACCTCTCTTACGCTTTGTTGACTTCTTTGTAAGGATGTGGGACTTGTTTGCCTTGTTTCTAACAAGCTTGCCGGTACCAGTAACCTTAAAACGCTTTGCAGCGGCTTTCTTTGTCTTAAGCTTTAACTTTGCCATATTTGCCTCCTGTGAATTTACTTTTTCGGGCTTAAAACCACAGCCATATTTCTGCCTTCTACCTTAGCGGGCTTGTCCAGAACGGCAATGTCCGCCAGCTTCTCAGCAAAATCATCCAGAATATACTTTGACTGATTCATACGGGACATCTCACGGCCACGGAAGCGAAGTGCTACCTTAACCTTGTTGCCCTTCTCCAGGAACTTTCTGGCTGCGGAAAGCTTCGTGTTGAGATCGTTGGTATCGATATTCGGTGTCATACGAATCTCTTTCAGCTCAGTGGTGTGCTGATTCTTCTTGGCTTCCTTCTCCTTGCGCATCATCTCATAACGATACTTGCCGAAATCAGCAATCTTGACAACCGGCGGAGCCGCCATTGCCGCGATCTTGATCAGATCCAGATCCTGATCTCTCGCCATCATATATGCGTCCCGGGAGGACATGATGCCGAGCTGCTGTCCATCAGCACCGATCACTCTGACTTCCTTGTCTCTGATCTGCTCGTTAATCTCGATTTCTGTGCCTTTTTTAATTGCCATAAGCTCCTCTCAAAATTTATTTTGAACAATAAAAATATGGTGGATTGTAAGCCAATCCACCATTGAAAAATACACGAAGTAAAAATCAATATGAACCCGGGATCAGCTCCTGCTGCCAAGGTGAGGTGGATACCTACTTTCCTGTCTTTGCGACTTTCCCATACTAGCACAGCATGCCGTGCCAGTCAAGGACGTTTTTCTCGTTTTTTCAAACCTTAGCCTCGGTCAGAAGCTCCAGGCTGTGCTCCTCATTCATCTTCTGGCACATTGCCACGAAAAGATCCAGCGGAACATCCTTCAACTGCTGGTTGGAGCCGCGCAGGTTGATGGAAACGGTCTTTTCCTCAGCCTCCTTATCGCCCACAACCACAATATACGGATCCTTGTACTGCTTGAAGGCCTTGATCTTCTCCTTCATATTCTTATCGCTGTAGTCTGCCTCGGTACGAACGCGGACCTTCTTGAGACGCTCCGCAATCTCCTTCGCATACTCGTTGTGCTCTGTGCGGATCGGCACGATGCCCACCTGCACCGGAGACAGCCAGAAGGGGAAGGCGCCCTTGAAGTTCTCGATCAGGATACCGATGAAACGCTCGAAGGAGCCCAGAATCGCTCTGTGGAGCATAACCGGTCTCTTCTGAGTGCCGTCCTGCGCCACATACTTCAGATCGAAGTTCAGCGGCAGCTGGAAGTCAAGCTGAATGGTACCCATCTGCCACTCTCTTCCCAGCGCATCTCGCATCTTCAGATCGATCTTCGGTCCGTAGAACGCACCGTCGCCTTCATTGATCTCGTAGTTGCCCTCGCCGTACTTGGCATCCAGAATTCGCTTCAGATCTGCCTCGGCCTGATTCCATACCTCAATGTCACCCATGTAGTCATCCGGTCTGGTGGACAGCTCGGCAATATATGTCAAACCGAAAGCGCCGTAAATCTCACCGGCGATATCCATGATATCATTGATCTCAGCGCCGATCTGGTCCTCTGTCAGCAGGATATGGGCATCGTCCTGACGGAACATCTGCACACGGAAGAGGCCGTTCAGCTCACCGGACTTCTCTTTTCTGTGGATGACATCCACCTGGGAAATACGCAGCGGAAGATCCTTATAGGAGCGAAGCTTGTTGCGGTAAACCATGATGGCGTTCGGGCAGTTCATGGGCTTGGCCGCAAAGTAATCGCTCTCATCCTCCTTCTCTCCCGGAATGATGAACATATTCTCCTTGTAATGTCCCCAGTGACCTGATGTCGCCCAGATCTTCTGGTTGTTGATCACCGGTGCGGCAATCTCATTGTAGCCGTGCTCCTCGTGAATGCCTCTCCAGAACTCCAGCAGCGCATTGAAGAGCTTCCATCCTCTGGGCATCCAGTAGGGCATGCCCGGTGCGGTCTCATGGAACATGAAGAGATCCAGCTCCGGTCCCAGCTTCTTATGGTCACGCTCCTGGGCTTCCTTCAGAAGCTTCAGGAACTCCTTCAGCTGTGCCTTGTCCGGGAAGGCATAAACATAGATTCTCTGCAGCTGGTCCTTCTTCTCATCTCCTCTCCAGTACGCGCCGGATACGGAACGGATCTGGAAGGCCACATTCATAAGCTCCTGGGAATTCTCCACATGAGGTCCGCGGCAAAGGTCCACGTAATCCTCGCCGGTGTAGTAAACCGTGATGGTCTCGTCCGCCGGCATTTCCTCGATCAGCTCTGTCTTGAACTTCTGTCCCTTGAAGAGCTCCAGAGCCTCCTCCTTGGAAACCTCCTTGCATGTCCAGGCCTCTCTCCGCTTGATGATCTCACGCATCTTGTCCTCGATGGTCTTGAAATCATCCTGGCTCACGGTTCTCGGCAGCACAAAATCATAGTACAGTCCGTTTTCGATCTGCGGTCCGATGGCATACTGAACCTCCTTGCCGAACAGCTCGATGACGGCCTTCGCCAGAATATGCGCCATAGAATGGCGATATACCTGTAAAAATTCTTCCTTCTCCATAAATGACTCCTTCTCTGCTGTCCCCTCCTTTGGGCCGAGGGGATGGCGAATAAAATGAAAACAGAAAACGTCCCATATATCCACAAGGGACATATGGGACGAATAGCTCGCGGTTCCACCCAAATTACTGTAAAAACAGTCACTCAAGGATGATAACGGAATCACCGTGCCCGATTAAGGGCCTCTCCGAGGTGGTCTTCACTGATCCGATCCGCAGGACTTCTCACCGGCTGTCCCTCTCTTTGGCTTCTCGAAAAAGCTACTCTCCTCATCAACGATTTGTGTTTTATTCAATTACAGACTGCATTATAGGCACGGTGCCGGTCACTTGTCAATAGACAGGTTTTCAACAATGCTGTGGATTTCCTCCAGCCCCTGCTTGGTCGTCGCAGAAAAGGGAATCATCGTGCAGTCCTGACTGGCGCCCAGCACCTTTCTGGCCTGCTCCGTCTGCTTCTTGACCTGCGAACGATTGATCTTGTCCGTCTTTGTCAGCACCACCAGCGGCTCATAGCCTGTGGCGGCCTTCAGAAACTCAAACATCTGCACATCCTGACGGGTGGGATCATGTCGAATGTCCACCAACAGGATCACCTCCTCGATGGTCTCCGATGCTGCAAAATAGCGATTGATCATCCGGTCCCACTTCTCCTGCTCCACCGGTCCCGTGGAGGCATAGCCGTATCCCGGCAGATCCACCAGATAAAAGGCATCGTTCACATTATAAAAATTAATGGTCCGCGTCTTTCCCGGGGTCTGGGAGGTACGTGCATAGGCCTTCCGGTTGATGAAGGCGTTAATGAAGGAGGATTTTCCCACATTGGAACGTCCGGCCATAACGAATTCCGGCTTCTCCGTCTTAGGAAGCGCAGACTTCACGCCCAGCACATAGTCCAGGTTCACACTTTTGATCTTGATCATAAATCAGCACTCTCACTGTCGGCCGGCATATCCTGCAGGCTTGCCCGGCGGCTTCTGCCGTGTCCGGGCTCTGCCACATCCCGGCGGATGATCTCCGGTGTTCCCTTGCCTTCCACCACCTCTCTGGTGATGCCCACCTCGGTGATATCCGGCTCGGAGGGGATCTCATACATGATGTCCATCATCATGTCCTCCATGATGGAACGAAGCCCTCTGGCACCGGTCTTTCTCTCCACTGCCTTTTCCGCAATGGCCTCGATGGCATCGTCGGTGAAGTGCAGCTTCACATTGTCCAGCTCGAACAGCTTCTGATACTGCTTCACCAGAGCGTTCTTCGGTGTTGTCAGGATCTGCTTCAGTGTATGCACATCATGACTCGTCAGCTCCACATCAATGGGAACACGGCCGATAAACTCCGGGATCAGGCCAAACTTCACCAGATCCTCCGGCTGTACCTGCCGCAGCACGTCATCATAATTTTCCTTGTTCTTCTCTACGATCTCCGCACCGAAGCCCATGGAGCCTGCCGCGATACGCTTCTCAATGATATGCTCCAGGCCGTCAAAGGCACCGCCGCAGATGAAGAGAATGTTTGTGGTATCGATCTGGATCAGCTCCTGCTGCGGGTGCTTTCTGCCTCCCTGAGGCGGCACCGAAGCCACAGTGCCCTCCAGGATCTTCAGCAGCGCCTGCTGCACGCCTTCGCCGGACACATCTCTCGTAATGGAGACATTTTCCGACTTCTTGGTGATCTTGTCGATCTCATCGATATAAATGATGCCCACCTCGGCCCGCTTGATGTCGTAGTCCGCCGCCTGAATCAGCTTCAGGAGAATGTTCTCCACATCCTCGCCCACATAACCGGCCTCAGTCAACGCAGTGGCATCCGCAATGGCAAAGGGAACGCCCAGTACCCTGGCCAGTGTCTGGGCCAGATAGGTTTTTCCGGTACCGGTGGGTCCGATCATCAGGATATTGGACTTCTGCACGTCAATGTCCTTGATCTTCGAGGTGATGCGCTTGTAGTGGTTGTAAACCGCCACAGAAAGCACCTTCTTGGCCGCATCCTGCCCGATCACATATTCATCCAGAAATTCCTTGATCTCCCGCGGCTTCAGAAGACGAATGGACTCTGCATCCACCAATCCCTCCTCGCCGTTTTTCTCGTTCAGGATCTCCTGACAGAGGTCAACGCACTCATCACAGATATAGGTATTGTTCAGACCTGCAATCAGCTTATGCACCTGCTTCGCAGATTTGCCGCAAAAGCAGCATCTGACCTTGTCCTCAGATTTCATTGGCATATTCCAAATTCCCCTTTATCTACTTTCTACGCCCTGGTCTCTGGAGCGGAAGATATGGTCGACAATTCCGTATTCCAGCGCCTGCTCCGCCGTCATCCAGTGGTCACGCTCTGTGTCCTGTGCCACCTTCTCCACCGGCTGTCCGCAGTTCGCCGCCAGAATCTCGTTCATATGCTGCTTCGTCCGCAGAATCCACTCTGCCGTGATCTGAATCTCGGTAGCCTGACCCTGGGCACCGCCGGAGGGCTGATGAATCATAACCTCTGCATTGGGCAGAATCATACGCTTTCCCTTGGCACCGCCGGCCAGCAGAAACGCACCCATGGAAGCCGCCATGCCGACGCAGATGGTGGACACATCACACTTGATGTACTGCATGGTATCATAAATGGCCATGCCGGCTGTGATCACGCCGCCCGGAGAATTGATATAGAGGTTAATGTCTTTATCCGGGTCCTCAGACTCCAGGTACAACAGCTGTGCCACCACCAGTGAGGCAGTGTCATTGTTCACTTCGTCACCCAGAAAAATGATACGCTCATTCAGAAGGCGAGAAAAGATATCATAGGATCTCTCGCCTCTGGATGTGGACTGAATGACATAAGGAATGGTGGAAATGTCATGTGGATATACAAAGTTATTCATTGCTCTAAACCTCCTTTGCATTCTGTACAAAAGAAGCGATGCAGATCCTGTCCGCATCGCTCCTTTTCCGATCTAAGAAAGCGCTGCCTTATGCCTCAGCGTTCTCAGCTGTCTCTTCCTTCTTGGCCTTCTTCTCAGCCTTTACAAAGTTTGCCTCTGCAACCAGCATGTCGATCGTAGCCTGGATGCTCAGCTCTCTCTTAACAGACTCCTTCTGAGAATCGGTAACTGTCTTTACCAGATCCTCATACTTCATCTTGTACTGCTCAGCGATCTTCTTGAACTCCTCTTCAACCTTCTCATCGGAAGCCTCGATGTTCTCCTGCTTCTGGATGGCCTCAAGCACGAGAGAGGACTTGATGTTGCTCTCGGCTGACGGCTTCATCTGCTCCTCCAGCTTCTCCTTGGTGAGGCCGGTGATCTGCAGATACTGATCCATCGGAATGCCCTGCTGCTGCAGTCTCATCTGGTAATCATAGTACATCTGCTCAACCTGCATCTCCACCATAGGTGCCGGAATCTCCAGCGTTGCATTCTCAACTACCTTAGCCACAACGGCATTCTCGTTGGCAGCTGCAGCCTGCTTCTCCTTCTCCTCCTTGATGGTCTTCTTCAGATCCTTCTTGTACTCATCCAGAGTATCGAACTCAGAAACCTCGGAAGCGAACTCATCATCCGCTGCCGGAACCTGCTTCTCCTTCACGCCCTTGATGGTTACCTTGAAGAGAGCAGCCTTGCCGGCAAGATCCTTTGCACCGTACTCCTCCGGGAATGTAACATTTACATCCACGGTCTCGCCGGTCTTGTGACCGATGAGCTGATCCTCAAAGCCAGGAATGAAGGTGCCGGAGCCGATGGTCAGGGGGTAGTCCTCACCCTTACCGCCGGGGAACTCAACGCCGTCAACAGAACCAACGAAATCGATGGTTGCGGTATCGTCTGTCTTGATCTCACGATCCACGTCAACCACGCGTGCATTCTTCTCCAGCTCTCTGTTCAGACGCTCTGTCACTTCCTTAGCAGATACTGTGGTATCAGCCTTCTCAACAGTTACGCCCTTGTACTCGCCCAGAGTCACCACCGGCTTCACGGCAACGGTAGCGGTATAAACCAGGTTCTGACCCTTGCCGATCTGGTCTACAGCGATCTCCGGTCTGGAAACGATATCCAGTCCGGACTCCTTCATAGCCTCCGGATACGTAGCGTCCAGAACAGTGTTGATTGCCTCCTCATAGAACACCTCAACGCCATACATCTTCTCGATCATAGCCATGGGTGCCTTTCCCTTTCTGAAACCGGGAAGATTGAATCTATTCTTGGTCTTATTGTAGGCCTTTACAAGTGCCTTGTCGAACTCCGCAGCCTCAACCTCTACGGTCAGCTTCGCCATGCTCTTCTCTAAATTCTCAACTTTTACGCTCATTTAAGAGTACCTCCACAAACTTCTTTATCATTGAATACCCGGTACATGCTCCTCAAGATGCTCTGCCCGTGGTAGACATGTCCAAATCAAGAGTATAGCACCGAAATGCCATACACGCAAGAAAATTCCTAGGCCATTGGCCGCCCAAGCCGCGCCAGACGGGCATTGGAATAGAGTCCGGTATCCGACACATCCTCGCCGAACCAGGCCGGTGCACGGAAGCTTTCCGCCTCGGAAAGGCTCGAAAACTCCACCTCCACCAGCTGCAGTCCCGCCAGTGCCTCGGAGAAAATGTCCAGCTCCGCTGTATATTCCGTTCCGGGCAGCGGGATCATGTATCTCGTCTTCCGGATGACCGTGCCCTCATGCTTTCCCAGCAGCCGCTCGTAGCTTTCCGCGTCCAGCGGCAGATTTTCCTCCCGCCGGGCCACCAGACCGTTGCCCTTGTAGGTCAGTTCGTATTTCTCCCCGGATGCAGAAACGTCGTGCCGCACACGGATGGCCGGTGCAAAATTCAGATAGGCCTGCTCCAGCTCCCGCTTCGGATATGCCGCAAGCCCGTCGGGCAGCTCCCGCACCAGCCACTTCCGCTCAATCTCCATTCCCATGCTTTTCCCCTTTTAACTGCAGAAGGGCCGGGCAGGAAACCTGCCCGACCCTTTGTATCTTTCCGCGCAGAGTAATCAGCTTACTGCTCGTTGTTTGCTACTGCATCGATGTCTACATCAGCAACATCTGCATCCTCTCCGGAGGACAGAGCCTTCATGGAGAGAGAGATCTTATGGCTGTCAACGTCAAGATCAACTACCTTAGCAGTGATCTCCTGACCTACTGACAGAACATCTGACGGCTTGTTTACATGCTCTCTGGAAATCTGAGATACATGCAGCAGAGCGTCGATTCCCTTGTCCAGCTCGATGAAAGCACCGAAATCTGTCATTCTGGCAACCTTGCCCTCTACAACAGCGCCGATCGCATACTTGCTGTCAGCATCCTTCCAAGGATTCTCCTCCGGGAACTTTCTGGTCAGAGCGATTCTCTCACCATTGATTTCCTTAACCAGAACCTTAACCTCCTGGCCCGGCTTGAAGAGCTTCTTCGGGTTCTCGATTCTGCCCCAGCTCATCTCGGAGATGTGCAGAAGTCCGTCAGCACCGCCCAGATCGATGAAGGCACCGAAATCTGTCAGGTTCTTCACCACGCCGGTACGAACATCGCCGACAGCCAGCTCAGCGAAGAGCTTGTCATGCTGCTCCTTCTTTGCTGCAGACATCAGCTGCTTGCGGTCGCCGATGATTCTTCTCTTCTGCGGGTTGAACTCAGTAATGATGAACTGAATGTCCTGACCCTGATACTTTGTCAGGTCTCTCTCAAAGGTATCGGATACCAGAGAAGCCGGTACAAATACTCTTGCGCCGTCAACCTCAACGTTCAGACCACCCTTAACAACCTGGATAACCTTTCCTGTAAGAACGGTGCCGTCCTCGAAAGCCTTGCGAAGCTCCTCGGAAGCCTTGGACTGCAGTGCATCTCTGTGAGAGAGCACAACCTGGCCTTCACCGTCATTAACCTTCTTCACCTTGCACTCGATCTCATCACCGACATTGATCACAGTCGTAAGATCCAGTGAATTATCTGCGCTGTAGTCGTTTCTGGTCATGATTCCGTCGGACTTGTAACCGATATTCAGCGCAATCTCATCAGGCTTCACACTGATGACCTTGCCAGTAACAATCTCCCCCGCATGAATTGATTTCAGTGATCCTTCAAGCATTTGTTCAAAACTCATTTCTGACATAAGTTAGAACCTCCTCTATAATTTCTTTTGGGGTGCTTGCCCCTGCTGTAATACCTACGCTTTGAATCGCTTCATCCGAATCGAACTTAAGATCTTCTACCGTTTGTATCAGCTGGGTGTTCCGGCATTCTGTCGAACAAATCTCAAATAGCTTCTTCGTGTTTGATGAACTGCTTCCTCCAATGACGATCATGGCATCGGAGCGTCCAGCCAGCTCCTTCGCCTCGTTCTGTCTTTCGAAAGTTGCGTTGCAAATCGTATTTATAACGGTAACATAATAACCCTTCTCGCGCAAAATTTCAACAATAACTTTGAATTTATCGACATTAAATGTGGTCTGCGCGGCCACGAAAGCGGGGATTCCGTTAACTTCCGGCAGCTTCCGGGCTGTCTCTGCATCCGGCAGCACCGTCACAGGCCCCTCTGCCCAGCCCACAATGCCCCGGACCTCCGGATGCACCGGACTGCCTGCCAGGAAGGTCATCTCTCCCTTGGCGGTATGCTCCCGCACCAGGCGCTGGATTTTCTGCACGAAGGGGCAGGAGGCATCGATCACCGTGAGTCCGTTTTTCTCCAGCTGCTCGTAAACCGCTCTGCCGACGCCGTGCGCCCGGATGATCACGATGCCTTCCTGAAGGCTGTCAATGTCCTCCGGTCCCTCCAGCACGGAAACGCCCCGGGCCTTCAGATCATTCACCACCGTATCGTTATGCACAATGGGACCATAGGTATAAATGGGCCTGCGTTCCGGCACCGGCTTCTGCAGTTCCTTCTCCAGCACAGACAGCACTGTATTCACAGCCCGCTCCACACCGAAGCAGAAGCCCGCTGTTTTTGCCAGTGTCACCTTCATTGTCCACCGCCCAGGCTCAGTGCAATGATCCGGTCTATCGTCTCGTCCAGCGTCATCTCCGAGGAATCCACCAGCACGGCATCCTCCGCCTGCATCAGCGGTGAATTTTCCCGGTGCATGTCACGGTAATCCCGCTCTGCCACCTCTTTCTCAATCTGAGAAAGCTCTGCCGGCATGCCCTTTTCCCGGAGCTCCAGCGCCCGGCGGCGCGCCCGAACCTCCACAGAGGCCGTCAGATAAATCTTCAGATTGGCGTGGGGAAGCACCTTGGTGCCGATGTCCCGGCCATCCATCACCACAGAGCTCTCCTCTGCCAGCTTTTTCTGCAGCGCCACCAGCTTGTCCCGCACCGGCTGATACTGGGAAACGGTGGAAGCCGCATCGCCGATCTGCTGGGTACGGATAGCAGCAGAAACATCCTCCCCGTTCAGGTATACCTGCTGGGTGCCGTCCTCTGCATAGGCAATGGAAACGTTCACCTCCGGAAGTCCGGCAACGACAGCCGCCTCATCCCGAAGCGCCACATTCTTCCGCACAAAAAACAGGCCGAGCGCCCGGTACATGGCACCGGTATCCACATATATATAGGAAAGCTCTTTGGCAACAGCTCTCGCAACCGTAGATTTCCCGGCCCCTGCGGGTCCGTCAATGGCAATACTATAGGGCATTTTCATCCTCCTTCGCCGCGCTTTTTCCGGCCAGCCAGCCGGTCGAAAAGGCGCTCTGCATATTAAAGCCGCCGGTATAAGCGTCCACATCTATGACCTCTCCGGCAAAATACAATCCCTTCCGCTTCCTGGATTCCATGGTTTTCGGATTCAGCTCCTTCACGGATACACCGCCCTGGGTCACGATGGCGCTGCGGAAGCCGCCGGTTCCCCGCAGGGTAAAGGCGAAATCCCCCAGAAGAGACAGGATCTGCTGCCGCATTTCCCGGGACACCTCCGTGGCCTTTCGATTGATGTCCACGCCGCGGCGCTCCAGCCGCTTCAGGAAAACCGGAATCAGCTGCGCCGGCAAGAGATTGCCGAGACAGTTCCGCAGCTCCCGGTTGCGAAGGCTCTCCAGCTCCCGCCGCAGCCGCTCGTCCCTGGTCTCCGCCGACATGGCCGGCTTCAGATCGATATGCAGGGTCAGCAGCCGCCGGTTCTTCGGCTCCGCCGCATTGAGATAGCGGGTAATGTTGGCGCTGGCCGACAGCACCACCGGTCCCGACAGTCCCTCCGGCAGAAAATCCAGTTCACCGAAGTCCTCATAATAGACCTTACCGTCCTCATCCGTGATGCTTACGGCAATGTTTTTGAGCTTCAGCCCCTTCAGGGCATAATAATCCTGCTCCTCCGGCTCCAGATATGTAAGAGAGGGGTAACACTCCGTCACCTGCATGCCGCAGGCCCGCGCAAAGCGATAGCCGTCTCCTGTGGAGCCGGTGGAGGGATAGGAAAGTCCGCCGGTGGCCACAATGACCCGCTCCGCCCGGTAATGCTGCCGTTTGGTCTTCACGCCGCAGACCCTGCCGTCCTTCTCTTCGATTTCCAGCACTTCGGTATTGTATGCAATGTTCACACCCGCCTTTTTCAGCAGCCGCTTCAGCGCATCCGTGATGCTGTAGGCCCTGTCCGAGGTGGGGAATACCCGACCGCCCCGCTCTGTCTTTACCCGGGTGCCGCCCTCCTCCAGAAGTGTCATCAGATCCCGGTTCGTGAAGCCGTACAGCGCAGAATACAGAAAACGGGGGTTGGATAAAAACTGCTCGAAAAAATCAGAAAGATCACAGGCATTGGTCAGGTTGCCCCGCCCCTTGCCTGTGATGAAGATTTTCTTTCCCAGCTTCTCATTTTTTTCCAGGAGAAAGACATTGGCCTCTGCATTCTCCCGCTTTGCGGCAAGAGCAGCCAGCATACCTGCTGCTCCGCCGCCGATCACTGCGATATTCATTCTGCCTTCCTCTTACTTCACCGGCAGAACAAACATGTTGTAAATTGCCTTGATGGCGCTCTCAAAGTCCTCGTTCCGGACACCGATGATGATATTGTACTCACTGGAGCCCTGATCAATCATGCGGATATTGATGTACTCATGTGCCAGTGCGCTGAAGATTCTTCCGGCAACGCCTCTGGAGGACTTCATGCCGCGTCCCACCACGGCGATCAGCGCGAGGTCTGCCTCCAGCTCGATCAGATCCGGATTCGCGGCACGCTGGATGCCCTGCAGCACCTTCTGCTCGTTGTGCTCCAGCTCCTCCTGATGGATAAAGAGGGTCATGGTGTCGATGCCGGAGGGAACATGCTCCACACAGATGCCGTTGTCCTCGATAACGGACAGCACCTTCCGGATGAAGCCCACCTCGGCGTTCATCATGGCCTTTTCAATATTGATGGAGCAGAAATTCTTCTTTCCGGCAATGCCCGTGATGGTGAAGCGGGGCTTCTTCAGGGTATTGGCCACGATCATGGTGCCGTGATCCTCCGGCCGGTTGGTGTTCTTGATCTGAATGGGAATGCCCTCGCGGCGTACCGGGAAGATCGCATCCTCATGCAGCACACCGGCACCCATGTAGCTGAGCTCACGAAGCTCACGATAGGTAATGTAGTCAATGACCTCCGGGTCCTTCACGATACGGGGATCCGCCACCAGGAAGCCGGACACATCGGTCCAGTTCTCATAAAGATCCGCATGCACGGCTGCCGCGATCAGGGAGCCGGTCACATCGGAGCCACCTCTGGAAAAGGTCACCGTATGTCCCTCGGCATCCGCACCGTAGAAGCCCGGCAGCACGGCATAGTCGATTTCCTTCAGCACCTGGGCCGTTTTCTTCTCTGTCGCCTCAAAGTTGCAGCTGCCGTCCGCATTGAACTCGATGCAGTCTGCCGCATCCACGAACTGGAAGCCCAGGTAGCCGGCCATCAGCTTGGCGTTGAGATACTCACCCCGTGAAGCCGCATAATCCCGGTTTGCGCCCTGCTCCAGCTTTTCCCGGATCACCCGGAAGTCCTCCGCCAGACTGAGTGTGAGTCCCAGGCCGTCAATAATGTCCTGATAGCGCTGCTCGATCCGTGCCAGCGCCTCGTCGGTTCCCTTGCCGGACTGCACCGCATCATAGAGCTGGTACAGCATATCCGTCACCTTCACATCCCCGGAATGCCGTTTTCCCGGTGCCGACACCACAATGTATTTTCTTCCGCGGTCGCTCCGGATAATGTTGGCGACCTTTTCAAACTGTTCTGCGGAAGCACAGGAGCTTCCTCCGAATTTCGCAACCTTCAGCATGCGCTCTCTCCTCTTTTTGCGTAGTTGACCGAATAAAACCTCTTCACTATAGCACCCTTATATTTCATTCTCAAGCAAAAAAGTCTCTGCACCGGGCTTTCCGGCGTAAAATCCGCCTTTATGCACCGTTATCCATCGTTCCGAATCGCCGCCAGCGGACTCAGCTTCATGGCCCGGACGGACGGGAAATAGCCGGACAGCATGCCCACCAGCACAGCGAAAACAATGGCAAAGCCGGCAAGCCAGGGCGGTATCACGGAAATGCTTCCGCCGCCCGCCATGCCGAAAAAGATCAGCATCACACTTCCGTTCCGGGAAAAGAAGTTGACGAGCTGTGAGACTGCGAGGCTGAATATGAGGCCCGCCGCGCCGCCGAAAAAGCCGATCATGGCAGACTCGGCCAGGAACATATTCCGAATGTCGCCCATGTCGCAGCCCAGTACCTTCATCACACCGATCTCCCGGGTCCGTTCATAGATCGACATCATCATGGTATTCATAATGCCGATCGCCGCCACAAGAAGCGAAACCGCACCGATGCCGCCCAGCACCAGCTGCACCATTCGCATGGTATTCTGGGCCGTCTCCAGCCCCTCCATGTTGGAGTAACAGGTATACCCCAGATCCGTGATCTGCTTCTGGACGCCGGAGACATTATCCATCTCGTCCACATAGACATACGCTTCATCATAGACATAATACCGAAGCGGCTTGCCGTTCTTCGAGGTATGGGGCTCCGGCACCAGATTCTTCTTGTATATCTTTTTCAGGAAGGTCTTCAGTGTGTCAATGTCGGCATAGCAGCTGTAGGCACCTTCGCTGTAGCTCTCCGTTCCGCCGGCAAGCTCTCCCGCCGCCTCCAGAATGTACTTTTTCGCCGGCTTCTTCTGCGTGCTGCCGTCCGAAGGCGAGGAGGAAGACGAGGCACTGCTGCCCTCCGGGAAAGTGAAGAAAATCACATCCTTCATCGGATCCACCTCTCCGGGCTTCGTATAGTCTCCGCTCTTGTAGAAGTTTGCCCGAATCATATTTCCGTATACCAGGGACAGCGTCTTCTGATTCGGCTGCGGCAGACTCCCGCTCGCGAGCTCCAGCTGACTCAAGCCGTACTGCGACAGGCCGTTAATGCTGAAGGAGGCCGTATAAGCACCGCATCTCGCATTCACATATACCGACAGCACCGGGGAGACCCCCTTCACATGCGCCAGTTTTCCGAGATTGTCCACTGTCTCATCTGTCAGCTCAGGCTGATTTCCTGTACTGCCGTAATTATTCGCGTAGATCGTGATCTTGGTCAGTGAGCCGTACTGCTGATACTCCCGCACCATGCTCTCGCTCATGCCCAGGCCCAGACTGATCATCACCACGATCGAGGCCGTGCCGATGACCACGCCGAGCACCGTCAGAAGCGTCCGGGTCTTTCTCCTGCGAAGATTGCTGAAGGCGAGCCGAAACAGATCAGATAGTCTCATCTTCCTCCCTCTTCTTCCGGCTTCTGCGCACGAAATAAATCACGATACCGCAAGCCGCACCAAGGAGCACTGCCAAGCCGCCGAGGAGCATCGGCACAAAGCTTCCCTTGTCGTCCTCTTCCGCCATATCCGCATCCTCATACGCCTCTTCCGCCGGCTCCGTTACCATCAGGTTAATGCTGGTCTCCTCGGTATAGGACTTGCCGTTGACATCCTCATAATGAATGATCACCGGAATCGTACCGTCGTCCTCGGTCACTGCCGCGCCGGTCAGCATAACATCCACATTTCCCGTCTCACCCGACTTCACATTTCCCACATAGCTGGTATTGCTCTTGATAGAGGGTGCTGCGAATTCCGCCTCCACATTGTAAAGTGTCACCTTACCGGTATTGTTGATGCCGAAGGTCACATTGGCATCGCCGCCCACCTCTATGGACGCCGGAGAAACGTCAAAGGAGGAGCAGCCGAGCCGGGCCTGCTGCTTCACCGGCACATCCACCGTCACCTTTTCAGAGGCATTCTTAAACTCCGGCGAATCGTACTTTTCATTGATGGTCACGGCATAGGATTTCGGATCCACACCGGCTGCTGCCGTCATCTGCACCCGCAGCTCCTTGCTTTCTCCTGCCGCTAAGGAATTCAGCACGATGGAATTGGCGCCGCCCTCCATGGAGAAGACTGCCGCATCATTCGCCTTGTCCGACTCCAGGCTCAGCAGAATGTTGCTGGCGTTAATGCTGGCGGAGGCGTTCTTCATGGTGAATACCAGCGTAAAGGGCTCCCCCGCATATACCTCTTCCGGCTCCGTGTGATAGGCATCCACGATGAGGCGCGCCTTGGTGCGGTCATTTTCATTGAAGTCGCCCAGCGTGCTGTCCGTGTTTACCATGGTGGAATTGCCGACATTAACATAGAAGGTATAGGTCTCCGTAACATGTGTCGTCGCACCGGGCGTCTGCTTGTAGCTCACCTCGTAGGACAGGGGATAATAGGCAGAAGCCGCATTCTTCTTGATGGCCATGGAATATTCCGGGGTAATGACGGCACCCGCCTCCACCTTTTCATACTCCCGGTCATAGTTGGCCTCGTTGATCTCAAAGGGGAAGGCCCGGCTGGCCTCGGATTTCGGATTGGCCGTGGTCTGCACATCCGCCTTTTCATCCAGGGAGGTCTTCATATGCACCTGCACATCATACAGCGTCCGGCCGGTCTGATTCCGGAAATTCACCCCGAAATTCATAACATTGGGATAATTGCCGTTGGGTGTGGACTGGTTCTCGCCGATGACAAAGGCCGTATCCTTCGTCTTTTCCGCGGAATCCTTGATATCTCCTGTCTTTTCGATATAGACATTGATGAACTCGGTCTTGTTGAACTTGCCGTAGGATCCGGTGCTGTTCTGGGGCACCTCATACCAGATGGTGAAGGGGATGCCGAAATAGCCGTCGCTCGTGTTGCCGTCATTGTCCTTCATGGTCAGGGCATCGTTCCGCACTGTCACGTTGAAGGTCAGATCCACATACTCTCCCTTTTTCAGGGTGCCGATGGTCTGCTCCTGGGTAAAGAGAGACGCATTGATCTCAAAGGGATAGACCCCGCCGTCCACCGGATAGACATAATTCAGCTTATTGTTGTAGGCATAGCTTTTTCCGGCCTGGTAGCCCTCCTCCCAGACATCCGCCCGCTCATTGTCCCCGCTGCTGTCGTCCGATGCCGTACTGCCGTAGGGATTGCTCTTCTTATAGCTGCTGCCGGGCTCATTGGTGGTCAGATAATTCTGATCATTGGACAGCCGCACCCGCACATTCTGAATCTCATCCGTGACGGGATTGTAGAGGCCGTTGGCACCGTTGTAGCCGATGCGCACATGCATCTGCATCTCCTGACCGGGATAGCCGATCTGGGTATCTGCCGAATCATGGATAAATGTGTTCATGTTGGTGTTGATATAGGAGGCCTGCGCCGTACCGGCGCCCGTCCCAAGAATGCTGCTGAAGCTCAGCACCAGAGCCGCCAGCATTGCCGCTCCTCTTTTCCATTTCATCTGCATCTTTCCTCCTGTCTGCGGCAGTCCGCCGCAGCACAAAATTTCCCTTTTTCTCTATACAGCCCTCTACACTTCTACCATGCAGAAGGGTTCACTGCCGTTCTCCGCAAGGATCCGCTGTTCCGCTGCGCTGTCTCTGCGGATCACCGTCTCCACCACCTTGCCGTCCACCACGCGGATCTGCCGGTCTGCCCAGGACGCGATCTGCGGATCATGGGTAACCATGACGAGTGTTTTGTTTTCCTCCGCCACGATCCGCTGCAGAATCCGCAGCACCTCCTCCGTGGTATGGGAATCCAGGTTTCCTGTCGGCTCATCCGCAAAGATGATCCTCGGCTCAATCACCAGCGCCCGGGCAATACCCACCCGCTGCTGCTGTCCACCGGACATCTGGTTCGGCATATGCTCTGCCTGATCCGCGATTCCCATCTGCCGCAGTGCCTCCATGGCACGCCGGCGGCGCTCCTCCGCCGGGACACCGCGAAACATCAGCGGCATGGCAACATTTTCCTGTGCATTCATGGTGTTCAGAAGATTGTAGCTCTGAAAGATAAAGCCGACATTCAGCCGACGGAAACGCACCAGCTGGGCCTCGTTCATCCGGTCAATGCGTTTGCCGCCGATGTCAATGCTTCCCTTGCTCGGCTTCTCCAGCCCCGCCAGCATATTGAGGCAGGTGGACTTTCCGGAGCCGGAGGTTCCCACGATCGCAATGAACTCTCCGGGATAAATGTCAAAGCTGACGCCATTCAGCGCATAAACCCTGTTTTCACCGATCTGATATATTTTGTAAAGCTCACGCACCTTGATCAGCGGCTCCATTCGCAGCTCCCTTCCACCCGTTTTTCTGCCGAAGGCATTGCCCCGAAAAGCCGGAATACCTGCCTTCATGCGATTCAGCATCAGTGTATAACAGCCGGCTTCCTCTGTCCATCCGGGATTTATTACGGTTTTCGTAATTGTTTTAAGAAAAAAATTCGGGATCCATGCAGATCCCGAATACGTGTATTTTTGAACTTATGCCTTCTTGCCGGTGATGGAATTGTACTTCGGCACCAGAACGGTCTTGCCGCCCATATACGGCTGCAGAACCTCCGGAATGGTGATGCTTCCGTCTGCCTGCAGGCGGTTCTCCAGGAATGCGATCAGCATTCTGGGCGGTGCCACGCAGGTGTTGTTCAGCGTGTAGGCCAGATGATTCTTGCCGTCCTCGCCCTTGATACGGATCTTCAGACGTCTTGCCTGTGCATCGCCGAGGTTCGAACAGGAACCTACCTCAAAGTACTTCTTCTGACGCGGCGACCATGCCTCTACGTCGCAGGACTTCACCTTGAGATCTGCCAGGTCACCGGAGCAGCACTCCAGGGTACGTACCGGAATCTCCATGGAACGGAAGAAGTCCACGGTATTCTTCCAGAGCTTCTCGTACCAGTCCATCGCCTCCTCAGGCTCGCAGACCACGATCATCTCCTGCTTCTCGAACTGGTGAATACGGTAAACGCCTCTCTCCTCGATGCCGTGAGCGCCCTTCTCCTTACGGAAGCAGGGGGAATAGGAGGTCAATGTCAGCGGCAGCTCAGCATGCGGAATGATCTGGTCAATGAAACGACCGATCATGGAATGCTCGGAGGTACCGATCAGGTAGAGGTCCTCGCCCTCGATCTTGTACATCATCGCGTCCATCTCTGCGAAGGACATCACGCCGTCCACTACCTTGGAGCGGATCATATAAGGCGGAATCACATAGGTGAAGCCTCTGCCGATCATGAAATCACGCGCATAGCTGAGAATCGCGGAATGCAGACGGGCGATGTCGCCGATCAGGTAATAGAAGCCGTTGCCGGCCACACGGCCTGCTGCGTCGAGGTCAATGCCGCCGAAGCTCTCCATGATATCGGTATGGTAGGGAACCTCGAAATCCGGCACCACCGGCTCACCGAAGCGCTCATTCTCTACATTGCTGCCGTCATCCGGTCCGATCGGCACGGAATCGTCAATGATGTTCGGAATGATCATCATTCTCTTCAGGAGCTCCTCCTGAAGCTTCGGCTCCTGCTCCTCCAGCTCCTTCAGTCTCTGGGAGAAGTCGGAAACCTCTGCCTTCACGGCAGCAGCCTCCTCCTTCTTGCCCTGTGCCATCAGCGCACCGATCTGCTTGGAAACCTGGTTCTTCTTGGACCGCAGTGCATCGGCCTCCGCCTGCACCTTACGTGCTTCTTCATCCAGGCGGATTGCCTCATCCACCAGCGGAAGCTTGCTCTCCTGGAACTTCTTCCGGATGTTCTCCTTCACAAGCTCCGGATTTTCTCTGACAAATTTTATATCCAACATGAAAATCCTATCCTCCCTACGGAATATTTGATCTGAAAATTTCCTACTTACTATACCTTCTCTTGCGGGCTTTTTCAAGCATTCCCGCACAGCATGCCGAGAATATCCTCAAACTGCACACCCAGAAGCGGGGAAATGTCTTCGGCCTCGGAATGCCGGACGGCGGCCTCGATAAAGTCTGCCGCCGAAGCTGCCGCATCCGCCAGCGGCTGCCCCTGGAGAATTCGTCCTGCCGTGATGGCCGCAAACAGATCGCCTGTGCCGGCTCTGCCGGTCCCCACCCGGGGATTCCGGAGAAAAACCGGCAGTCTGCCCGGCTCCGCCACACAGTTCATTAGCATATCCCCCGCTTCGATTCCCGTGATCACAATAGAAGCACGGGAAAGGGAGCCGAGCTCCGCACAGAGGGACTGGAGCACAAAAAGGCGTCCGCTGTCGGTTTCGCAGGAATCCAGGGCCTCCGTGAGACCAGCATAGTCAAAGTCCGCCAGGAGGCAGGCCTCCGTCAGATTCGGAAAGGCATAATCCGCCTCCGCCAGCAGCCTTCGGAACGCATCCACGTGCGCCTCGCCCATTCCCTGATACAGCCTTCCTTGATCCGCCATGACGGGATCCAGAAAAAGCAGAGGTTCCTCCTTTCCCCGGACGGCGGCCGTCTCCTTTTCTGCCGCAATCCACTGCAGAATGGCTTCTGCGGCCGCCGCACTGCCCAGATATCCGGAAAGCACCGCATCAAAGTGAAAATCATTCTGCTGCCAGGAGGAAAAGCAGTCGGCCAGACGGTCGCTGAGATCTGTCACCACGGCATGCGGAAAGCCGGTATGACAGCTGAGCACAGCAGTCGGCAGCGGACAGCCGGTAAAGCCCATGGTAGCCAGTACAGGCAGCGCGATGCCCAGCGAACAGCGTCCCACACCGCTGATGTCATTGATCAGTGCAATTTTCTTCATACCTGCTCCTTCATCTGCCTCCGCTTATCTTCCTGTTTTCTTTCTTCACCTGCTCTGCAGCTTCTCCAGGAATGCCGCTGCATTTTCCGTAATGGCTTCCTGCGGACGGAATACGGCAGAGCCCGCAATGAAATAATTGGCACCGGCTGCTTCAATCTCCAGAATATTCTCCAGATTTACGCCGCCGTCAATGCCGATGTTCAGAGAAAGTCCCCGGGCATCCGCCAACGCCCGCAGCGCGCGAATCTTGTCGATGGTATAGGGAATCAGCTTCTGTCCGCCGAAGCCCGGATTCACCGACATGATCAGCACGAGATCCAGCAGCGGCAGCACCGGCTCCAGCACCTGTATCGGGGTTGCCGGATTCAGAGCAACCCCGACCTTCGCACCGCCCTCCCGGATCTGCTGCAGCACCCGGTCCAGATGCTTCGTTGCCTCTGCATGTACCGTAATGCCGTCGGCGCCGCAGGCGATCATGTCTGCGATATAGCGGCCCGGATCCTCCACCATCATATGCACATCAAAAAAGGCGCTGCTCTGCTTCCGCAGGGACTGAATCAGCGGCTGGCCGAAGGAAATATTCGGCACAAAGCAGCCGTCCATCACATCAAAATGCAGGTACTTCACCCCCGCAGCCTCGGCTCTTCCGATCTCCTCCCGCAAAGCTCCGAAATCTGCTGCCAAAATGGATGGTGCCAGGTAATTCTTCATCTCTTGTCTCCCTCTGTTGTCCTAGAATCTCTGCTGCTCACGAAGCTCCTCAAAGAGCTTCCGATAGCTGTCATAGCGTTCCCGGGGGATGGCACCTGCCTTCACCGCAGCCTTCACCGCACAATCCCGCACCGGCTCGCCGATATGTACGCAGGTATTATAGCGGCATTTGCTGCGATATGCCTCAAATTCCGGAAAAAAGTACATAAGACGCTCCGGCAGCACATCCATCACATAAAGAGAGGTAAAGCCCGGCGTATCCAGCACATAGGTGTCATCGTCTAGATAAAAGAACTCACTGTGTCGGGTGGTATTTTTTCCCCGTTCAATCTTTTTGGACAGCTCGCCGGTTTCCATCTCCGCTGCCGGATGGATGAGATTGGTGAGGGTGGACTTGCCCACGCCGGAGGGTCCGGAAAGCACCGTTGTCTTCCCCCGGAGCACCTCCATAACCTCCGGAAGATACTGTTCACTGCGGGTGTTCAGGATATGCACCTCATAGCCCGCTGATGCATAAAGCTCCCGGACATGGGCAATGTAGGCTCTTCCCGCCTCACTGTCCTCCAGCAGATCCGATTTGTTGAAGAAAATCACTGTGGGGATCTGCTTTTCCTCCATGTTGATCAGGAAGCGGTCCAGCAGAGACAGGCTAGGATCCGGGTTCTTCAGCGCAAAGATCACCACCGCCTGGTCCACGTTGCTGACCTCCGGCCGGATCAGCTGATTTTTCCGAGGCAGAATCCGCACAACATTGCCGGTTTTCTCCTTCTCCGAATCCGCCACCGGCTCCAGCTCCACCATGTCCCCCACCAGAGGCTTCTCCTTCCGGTTCCGGAAAAGGCCCCGGGCCCGGCACTCATAGTCTCCTTCAGGTGTATGCACATAATAAAAGCCGCCGATTCCTTTGAAAATCTTACCTTCCAGCCCCATGCCTCTCCTTTTCTCAGTCTGCCGGTGCGAAGCTCACCTCAAAGGAGGCCAGCACCGTATCATTTTCTGCATCCATGACATAAACGGTACCCGTCGATACACCGGCGGCACCTTCAATTCTGCTGAAGACCACCTGCAGCTCCGTTCCCAGAGAATAGCTCCGGGGGCTCTGCAGCGTGGTGTAAATATCGGTGCCGTTCAGGTTCTGACAAAGCTGTATGGAAACCACCATAGTACCGGTAATGCCGGGGCCGCCGCCGCCGATCATCACAGTCTGGTTGATGCTGGAATACCAATGGGCGCTCGGCTTGCTTTCCCGCACAGTGCTCTCGCCGTCAGCCCCCGCGCTGACCGTAAAGTCCACGTAGGCGCTGAGATCCAGCAGCGAGCCTGCTGCCGGTGTCTGGGCTGTCACTGTACCCACCGCCTCATCAGAGGGCTCCTCCGTGATGGCACCGGGATTCAGTCCCGCCTCTGCCAGCAGCGACAGTGCCTCCTCCTCGGTACAGCCCAGAAGAGACGGCACCAGGGCCTCATCCGTCGGCAGCCCCTTGGAAACCACAAGCTTCAGCTGCTCTGCACCGCCGGTATCCGGTTTGTTGGTGCTGACGACATTGCCCTCTGCAACAGAATCCGAATAGCTGTATTCCACCGTATAGGGAATGTTCCGGGCCTTCAGTTCCTTTTCCAGATCCGTGAAGCGGGTGGCATGGAGACTGTCCAGCGCCTCCGGCTTTGACGGATCATAAAAGCTGATGGTGGCTGCCCCCTTGGAGACCGTCACATGGATGGTATCTCCTGCACTGTAGCTGCCGTCCGGATAGCTGATGATCATACCTTCGTTGTAGCGGTCCGAATACTCCTCCGTACTGCTTTCAACGTGAATGTCATAATCCGACAGATAATCCTCTGCCTCCTTTACAGTCTTTCCGATGATGCCCGGCAGCATGGTATCCAGTCCGGAGATGGTGATGCTTACCTGGGCAGAGCTCTCCGTGCTTTCCTGAGAAGTCTGCACTACAGCATCCTCCCGGTGCAGGAAATGCAGCAGACGGGTGCCGGCCAGGGCCAGCAGAACCACGATCACCGCCACACAGAGCATGGCAATGAAGCGGTACATCTTCGCCATGCTTTCATCCAGCTCCTGACGGCTCACCTCGCCGTCCTTTTTGCGCAGCAGACGCTCCAGTACGTGATCCACCGGTGACTTCACATGCTCCCGGATGGCCGACAGCTCCTTGTCGGAAAGCACACGGCCCTCCGCATCCTCAGCCATTTTTTCCATATAGCTGCCGCTGGGGTCCTCCAGGGCATGCCGCAGATCCCGTCCCAGCTCGCCGATGTGCTGATACCGCCGGTCCGGTTTTTTCTGCATGCATTTGTACACTGCCGCATCCAATGCCGGATAAACGTCCGGCTGCTGCTCCCGTACATGGGGCACCGGATTCTCCAGATGCGAAAAGACCACCGCCACCGAGGTGTCGCCGTCATAGGGAACATGTCCCGTCAGCATTTCATAGATCGTGCAGCCCAGTGAATAGATGTCCGACCGCTCGTCCGAGATGCCGGAACGGGCCTGCTCCGGGGAAATGTAGTGCACGGAGCCCATCACTGTGGCATTCACGGTCTGCTGGGTGGCCGCTCTGGCAATGCCGAAATCTGCCACCTTCACCACACCGTCCTCACCGACAATCATATTCTGGGGCTTGATGTCCCGGTGCACAATGCACATCTTATGCGCCTGCTCCATGCCATCGATCACCTGCAGGGCGATGCCGATGGTCTCCCGGTTATTCAGTCTGCCCTTCCGCTGAATGTAATTTTTCAGTGTGATGCCGCTGACCAGCTCCATCACAATATAATGAAGGCGCTGGGCCTCATCGTCCACCACATCGTAGGCCGCCACAATATTCGGATGATTCAGCTTGGCAGCTGCCTGGGCCTCATTCTGGAACTTCCGGATAAAGTCTTCATCCTCGCAGTACTCCTCCTTCAGCACCTTGACGGCTACCTCACGTCCCATTTTACGGTCCAGGGCACGATAGACATAGCTCATGCCGCCCTGTCCGATCATGGATTCAATTTCATAGCGCTCGTTCAAAAGCGTTCCGTCCTGAAGAATCATGCCTGCACCTCCTTTCCGAAGGGATTCAGCAGAATCACGCCGATGTTGTCTCTGCCGCCGTTCAAATTGGCAAGATCGATGAGCGCCTCTGCCTTTGCCTGCACCGATGAAGCATCCTGCACCACATTTAAAATGCTTTCATTGTCTACCATGTTGCTGAGCCCGTCGGAGCACAGCAGCAGAAAGTCTCCCGCGCTGAGCTCCAGCTCAAAGAAGTCCGCATGCACACGCTGCTGCACGCCCACAGCCCGGGTAATGATGTTGCGGGACTGAAGATAATCCTCGGAGCCTCTCCGCATATATCCCTTTTCCACCATTTCCTCCACATAGCTGTGATCCCGGGTGATCTGACGGATGGTGTTTCCCCGGATGAGATAGGCCCGGGAATCTCCGATGTTCGCCACATTCAGTATGCCGTCCTCTTCCACCACGGCCGCCACCAGCGTGGTGCCCATGCCGCTGAGCTCCTCGTGCTGCAGTGACAGCTGATACAGCTCTCCGTTCAATACGGCGATGCCGCTTTCCAGCACACGAACCAGAGGCCCCGGCTCCGCCTTTTCCACATAATGCCGAAGTCCCTCCACCAGATAGCGGGAGGCATAGTCCCCCGCCTTATGTCCGCCCATGCCGTCTGCCAGGAGAAAGAGGTTGGGAAAGCTTCCCACTGCCCGGTCAGACGCGAAGACATAGTCCTGATTCATTTTGCGGCGTCTGCCCTTATCCGTCCTTGCGTAGAACTCCATCCTGCTGTTCCTCCAGATAATCTCTTCTCAGCTGCCCGCAGGCACCGGAAATATCGCTTCCCATCTCTCTGCGGATTGTCGCATTGATGCCGTGCCGCTCCAGAATGTGCTGAAATTCCTCCACCTTCCGGCGATCCGGCCGCTTCCAGTCCCGTTCCTTAATGGGATTCACCGGAATCAGATTCACATGGCACTGCAGTGCCCCGCCGTTCTTCATGCCGCCGATGAGTGCCGCCAGCTCCTGCGCCTCCCTGCGATTGTCATTTACCCCTTCTACCACAGAATATTCAAAGGTTACCCGCCGGCCGGTCTTTTCGAAATAGTACTCCACTGCCGGAAGGATTTCCTTCAGAGAATATTTGTTGGCAATGGGCATCAGCGTTTTCCGCACCTCATCATTGGGTGCGTGAAGCGAGAGTGCCAGCGTAATGCCGTAGTTTTCCTCGGCCAGCTGCCGTATCCGCGGCACGATGCCGCAGGTGGATACCGTAATGTTCCGTCGGGAGATATGCAGTCCGTTCTCATCCGACAGTACGCGGACAAAGCGGGTAAATTCCTCATAATTGTCCAGCGGCTCCCCACTGCCCATGATGACCACATTGGACACCCGTTCTCCCGTGAGCCGCTGAATGGCATAGATCTGAGACAGCATTTCCCCGCTGCTCAGATTCCGGGCCAGGCCATCGAGGGTGGACGCACAGAAGCGGCAGCCCATGCGGCAGCCCACCTGGCTGGAAATGCACACCGAGTTGCCGTGCTGGTACTGCATCCATACCGATTCAATGACATGACCGTCCGCCAGACGAAAGATAAACTTTTTGGTACCGTCAAGCTTCGACGTCAGAATCTCTGCCGCCTCCGGAAGCTTCACGGTATACCTTTCCGCCAGCTTTTCCCGCAATCCCTTGCTGAGGTCCGTCATTTCCTCGTAGGATGCCGCCAGCCGCTGGTGCAGCCAGGCATAAAGCTGCTTTGCCCGGAAGGGCTTTTCCCCCAGCTCCGTCAGCAGTGTCTTCAGCGCCGGCAGCTCATAGTCTCTCAGATTCTCCATACTCAATCCTTCACAAGCTCCGCAATAAAAAATCCATCCGAGGGCTGTCCCGGCATGAAACGCTGAGACCGCAAAAGCCGAAGTCCCAGCTGCTCTGTCATAAAGCGCACATTCTGCTCATTTTCCTCCCGGGTAATGGTGCAGGTGGAATACAGGAGTCGTCCGCCCCGCTTCACATACTGCACAGCCACCTGCAGGAGCTCCCGCTGCAGCCGCTGCAGGGATTGAATCCCCTCCAGGCTGGCAGAAAACCGGATATCCGGCTTCTTGGCCAGAATTCCCAGGCCGGAGCAGGGCAGATCGCAGAGAACAATGTCCGCAATGCCCTCTCCGTCCCGCACCAGAGAAGCATCCCGCACGCGTCCGTCCCAGACCTTCACCGAAACATTTTTAAGACCCAGCCGACGCACATTTTCCAGAATCATGGCGGTTTTCTCCCGGCTCACATCCCGGGCATCCACCCGGCCTGTGCCCTGCAGAAGAGCCGCCACATGGCAGGCCTTTCCGCCAGGCGCGCTGCAAAGATCCACCACATAATCGCCCGGCTTCGGTGCCGCCCATATGCCCACCTGCTGGGAGGCGTAATCCTGCACTGTCATTTCCCCGCTCTTGAAGTCCGCATGACGGGCCACATTGCCGTGTACCTGCGCGGTGCGGCCGTCCCGATAGCGCACATAGATGCTGTTGTCATCCGAAAGAAAGTACTGCGCCATGCGAACGGTCTCTTCCTCGCCGAAATTGAGACACATATAGTGATAGAGCCACTCCGGCAGACTGTAGCGGATGTAGGCCGGCACCTCCTCCGACTGAAGCCAGTTCTGAAGCGCCTCCTTCTCCCGGGAAATCCGCCGCAGCACCGCATTGCCGAAGCCGGCCAGCCCCTGAAGTCCCCGCTTCTTAATGAGCTTCACCGCCTCGTTGATGGCCGCGCTGTCGGGAATCCGTTCCAGATAGAGGAGCTGATAGGCACTCATCCGGAGAATGTTCCGCATGAGGGGCTTCATCTTCTTCACCTTGATGCTGGAGCAGCGGTTCAGGATATAGTCCAGCTGAATGGACAGCTCTGTGGTGCCCTCTACGATCCGGGTGATCAGCGCCCGATCCTTCTCCGACAGGGCAGTTTCCTTTGCCAGTGTCTCCCGAAGCGCAAGATGAGAAAAACGGCCGTCCTCGAAAATGTCCATCAGAATCTCCAGCGCAATGGCGCGGCTGCTTCTTTCCGGCTGCTTCTTCGGGGTCGGCAGCTTCCGTTTCTCCGGTGCCTTCCTGTACTTCTGCTCTTCTGCCCTCACAATTTTCTCCTTCATCACCATTTATAGCCTCGCAGAAAATCCGGTGCCTTCATCCGCTTTTTTCCCTCCAGCTGCAGCTCCAGGATCTGCAGGCAGCCTTCTCCCGTCTGCACATAGAGTTCTGTGCCGTCCGCCGTCGTATAAAAGCTTCCCTCTGCGACCTTCCAGGAAAATGTCTTCGCTCTTTCGTCCCCGGCCTTTTCCAGCACAGACAGGCTCTTCTCAAAATCCGCCCGTCCCAGAAGCCGGCTGCCCTCCGGCAGGTTCTCACAGACCGCTGTATCCCAGAGCTTCAGCTGCTTGCCGGAAAGATAGGTATAGGCAGAGGGCCAGGGATTCAGGCCTCTCACCTTCCGCTCCAGTACAACGGCTGTCTCCGCCCAGGAAACGAGGCCGAAGGTTTTTGTGAACACCGACACCTTGCTGGCCTTCGCCTCCTCCTGCGGAACCCGGGGACAATCCCCCGCCTCCAGCGCCGCCAGCGTCCGGACAATCAGCTCCCCGCCGAGAACCGCCAGCCGATCAAAGAGGCTGCCGCCGGTTTCCTTCGGATCCAGCGTCAGCTTTTCCGTCATCAGGATATCACCGGTATCCAGTCCCTCATTCATCATCATGGTGGTGACGCCGCTCTCTGCGTCACCGTTCAGCACCGCCCACTGGATCGGCGCAGCCCCCCGGTATTTCGGCAGCAGGGAAGCATGAACGTTAATGCAGCCGAGACGCGGAATCTCCAGCACCTCCTTCGGCAGAATCTGCCCGAAGGCCGTCACCACGATGGCATCCGGCTGCAGTGCCCTAAGCTCCGCAATGGCGGCTTCATCCTTTCGAAGCCGCAGCGGTGTCCTCACAGGAATGCCGAATTTCTCTGCGGCCATGCGCACATCCGACTTCTGCAGCTCACCATGACGCCCCCTGGGTCGATCCGGCTGGGTCATCACCAGGCAGACCTCATGGCCCGCCGTTACCAGTGCCTGCAACGTTGCCACCGCAAAATCCGGTGTGCCCATAAACACAATCTTCATTCCGCACCTCCCTGCTTTTCGTTTTTATGCCTCGTACGCGTCCTCGTACTCTTCTTCCTCCAGGGGCTCATAGCTCACATCATTGAGCTCTCCCTCCACCTTCGTGGTATACAGAATACCGTGCAGGTGGTCATTTTCATGGGCCATGGCCCGGGCCAGCAATCCCTCTGCATCGAAGGAATAGGGCTTCAGATTGATGTCCAGTGCCTCCACATGCACCCGCATGGCCCGGGTTACCACACCCTCCTTGCCGGGAACGGACAGGCAGCCCTCATCACCGGTCTGCAGCTCCGTACCGATGGGTGTTACTGTGGGATTGATGCAGACATAGCGCTTGCCGTCTCCGATATCCACCACAAAAAGCCGCTTCAGAATGCCCACCTGGGGTGCCGCGAGGCCCACGCCGTTGGACTGGTACATGGTCTCAAACATATCTGCCGCCAGCTCCCGGGTGCGGTCTGTCATGGTTTTGATGTCCTTGCATTCCTTCTCCAGAATGGGATCTCCGATGGTTCTTATGGTTCTCAATGCCATTATATTTTCTCCTTTTATAAACAAAGCCTACTGCAGATCATAATTCAGCAGCACCAGTCCCCGGCGGTCAAGCTCCCGGCACAATCCCTGATACTGCTCCCGCAATCGAATGATTATATCATGGTCGGGGTGTTTTATATAGACAATTTTCCGGTAGATATCCTTAATCCGGTAGATGCCGGCATTCAAAGGACCGATGAGCTCCGCCTCCTGCCGGGCCGCATGGGGCTGCAGCCGCTGCACCGACTGCGCTGCCACATAGCTCAGGAAATTCTCATCCCCCGACGCCAGCTGTATGGTGAGAAGATGCTCCTGCGGCGGGTAGCCCAGCATGCGGCGGTACAGCATTTCCCTCTGATAAAAGCCCTCATAGTCCTGCTGGCAGGCCAGCAGAATCGCATAATGCTCCGGTTGATAGGTCTGGATCACCACGTGTCCCGGCCGGCTGTCCCGACCGGCCCGGCCGGCTGCCTGGGTGATCAGCTGGAAGGTCCGCTCCTGAGCATGAAAATCCGGGGCCGACAGAGACAGGTCCGCGGCGATGAGGCCCACCACCGTGACTTTGGGGAAATCGTGACCCTTTACGATCATCTGGGTACCGATGAGGATATCGGCCTTTTCCTCCCGGAAGGCCTTGAGAATGGCTTCATGGCCGCCCTTTCGCTTCGTGGTGTCGGCATCCATACGCAGCACCCGGGCCTCCGGAAACATTTCCCTTGTCACCGTTTCCAGCTTCTCCGTGCCGAAGCCGAAGGGTGCGAGATAGGGACTGCCGCACTTCGGACACCTCTTCATCAGCGGCTCCTGATGGCCGCAGTAATGACAGCGCAGCTGTCCGTCCCGGTGCAGCGTCAGCGAAACATCACAGTGGGGACACCGCACGGCCTCTCCGCAGCTGCGGCAGCTCACAAAGCTGGAATAGCCCCGCCGGTTCATAAAGAGCATGATCTGCTCCTTTCGGCCCAGGGCCTCCTCCATATGCTGCCGAAGCGCCGCCGAAAAAACGGAGCGATTGCCCCGCAGCAACTCCTCCCGTAAATCCGCAATTTCCGTCTCCGACACTCGGCTGCCCGGATGCGCCCGCTTTGTCAGCCGCAGCAGCTTAACGCCGCCCTTCCGTGCCTCGGTATAAAGCTCGAGAGACGGGGTGGCCGAGCCATAGAGCACGGGGCAGCCAGCCAGCAGGGCCCGCTGCCGGGCCACCTCCCGGGTTTCGTAGCGGGGTGCCGTTTCAGACTTGTAGGCCCCCTCATGCTCCTCATCCATGATGATGAGTCCCAGCTTCTCAAAGGGCGCAAAGATCGCCGACCGCGGCCCCACCAGGATATCCACCTCGCCCTTGGCACAGCGAAGGTACTGCTCATAGCGCTCTCCCAGACTCATGCGGGAATGCATCACCGCCACCCTGCCCCGGAAACGGGCCGAAACCCGCAGCACGGTCTGATAGGTCAGGGAAATCTCCGGGATCAGCAGGATCACCTGCCGTCCCCGCTGCAGCACCTCCTCTATGATCCGCAGGTAGACCTCCGTTTTGCCGGAGCCCGTAATCCCGAACAGAAGGTAGCGCAGGGGCTGCTTTCCCTTATTTTCACTGTCACCGGCAGCCAGTCCGGCGATCACCTGCTCCGCCGCCGCCTGCTGCTCCTCATTCAGCGCAAAGCCCCGGTCCTGCTCCTGATAGGAGGCCATAGGGTCGATGCGCCGGGAATTCCGGCGCACGCTGCGCTTCACCGGCAGAACGGTTTTCAGGCATTGATTCAGTGTGGTGCCGTACTCCCGGGACATCCAGACCGCCAGCTGCATCAGCTGATCCGTCACGGAAATGGCCTGCGCGTCCTTCTCCAGAATCTCCTTGATCCGCTCCGGTGCAAAATCCGCCTGCTCCGTCAGCTGCAGAACATAGGCACTCCGGGGGCCCCGGGCCGTGCCGAAGGGCACCTTGACCTTGTCTCCCACCTGCAGCCTCAGATTCTCCGGCACACGATAGGTATAGGCATGGTCCAGCGCCTCATTGGTGATATCGATTATAACTCTTGCGTACAAGCTGCCTCCTGCTGCCGGAAGCGATCCACCAGCTTTGAAAGCCCCATGGAATTGGAGCCCTTGAAAAGGAACACCGTACCCGGGACGGCAGCCTGTGCAACAGCCGCCTCCAGCTCAGAAAAATCCGTAAAGCAGTGAATCTCCGGTGCCTGATCGCCCGCCTTTAGAGCAGAACATACCCCAGCACCGATGGCCTTCGCCCGCTCTCCGTAGAGAAATACGGTCTCAATGGGAAGCTTCGCGAGATAAGCACCTACCTCAGCATGATATTCCGCGCTCTTTTCTCCCAGCTCCAGCATATCCGCCAGCACCGCGATGCGCTTTGTGCCCTCCATCTCCGCCAGCACCGAAAGACCTGCCTTCATGGACACCGGCGATGCATTGTAGGCATCATCAATGACCGTCACGCCGTCGGAAAGCCGCAGGACCTCGCCTCGGCCCTTGACGCCGGTAAAGGCGGCCAGTGCTGCGGCGGCCGGCTCCTCCGCCAGTCCCAATGTACGGCATACCTCCATGGCTGCCGCCGCATTCTGCCGCATATGCGCGCCCCGTACACTGAGCGGTGCGGTAAACGCTGCACCGCTGTACTGACGAAGCTTCACGCTGCGGTCCGTCATGATGCCGCAGGCATGCAGCTTCTCTTCCGTCACAGAAGAGAGCAGCGGATCCTCGCCGTTCAGAAGCAGAGTCCCGCCGTCCCGCATGCCGTCCAGAATATGCAGCTTCTCCCGGAGGATATTCTCCTGGGTTTTCAGCTGTTCAATGTGGGCAATGCCGATGTTGGTCATCACAGCCATGTCCACGCAGGCCACCCTTGCAATGCGGGTCATTTCTCCCGGCTCAGACATGCCCAGCTCAATCACCGCCAGCTCTGCACCGCTTCTGGCCATCTCAAACATCGTGATGGGAACGCCCACCTGGGAATTGGCGTTGCCGGCGGTCTGGAAAACCCTTCGCTGAGAGCCCAGGGCCGCCGCAATCATATTTCTCGTGGTGGTTTTTCCCACGGAGCCGGTAACGCCGATGACCGTACCATGAAACTTCTGCCGCTCCATATAGCCGATTTCCTGCAGCGCAAGCCGCGTGTCCTCTACCTGATAGAAGCGCACCTTCGGGAAGCGTGCCTGCAGTTCCGACACATCCCGCTGCGAAAGCACCGCCACTGCACCATGCGCTATGGCCATTTCGATATAGTCATGTCCGTCGCTCCGCTCCCCCACAATGGGAACAAAAAGGCCGTTGCTGATGTCCTTTCGCGAATCCAGAACGATCTGTGTAATGCCTTCGTCAGAAAAGCCGAAGCTTTCCGCTGCTGATCTCATGCGCTGCCTCCTTAGAGCTTGTACTTAGCGGCCGTCTCCTGAATCACCTCCCGGTCCAGGAAATGCGTTCTGACGCCGTTTACCTCGTTGTAATCCTCATGGCCCTTTCCGACCACCGCGATCATGTCGCCCTTTTCCGCGTGGGTCATGGCATACACAATGGCCTCCCGACGATCGGGAACCTCCACGAATTTTCCGCCCGCCGGCACCAGTGTGGACTTGATATCCGCAATGATGTCCTCGGTCTTCTCATAGCGGGAATTGTCCGCCGTGAGAATGCTGAAATCCGCCATTTTGGCCGCTGTCTCGCCCATGCCGTAGCGCCGGTCCTTCGAGCGGTTGCCGCCGCAGCCGAAAACCACCACCAGACGCTTCGGCTGGTATTCGCGCAGCGTACCGAGAAGATTTTCCATGGCCATGGCATTGTGGGCATAATCCACCAGCACCGTCATATTCTCATTCTTGAAGCAGACCTCCATCCGGCCGTCCACCTGGATGTGCCGCATGGCCTGCAGTATGGTTCTCTTATTGAGGCCGATCAGAGAGCAGACCGAGATGGCAGCCAGCGCATTGTATACATTGTACTTTCCCGGCAGATTCAGCTGCACATCCAGCTCGGTGAGACCCAGCACATCGAACTCCACACCCACAAATTCTGCCGAATTCACGTGATGAATGGACTGCGCCATAAAGTCCGCCGTCTTCTCTATGCCGTAGGTATAGGTCTTGCAGGGGGAACCGGCCAGGAACCAGTCCGCATAGTCTGCATCCATGTTGACGAGGCCCACCCGGCTCTGCTTGAAAATGCAGGACTTGTAATACTTGTATTCCTCAAAATCCGCGTGCTCATTGGGTCCGATGTGATCCGGCTCAATGTTGGTGAAAATACCGTAATCAAACACAATGCCGTCGGTCCGGTGGAGCTTGAAGCCCTGGGAGCTGGCCTCCATCACCAGATAGTCGCAGCCGTTTTCCACCATCTCCGCAAAGTATTTATGGAGATCATAGGACTCCGGTGTGGTGTTTTTCGTCTCGATATGCACATCGCCGTATTCTACGCCGGTGGTGCCGATGATGCCCACCTGCTTTCCGGCGGTCTTCAGCACCGAGCGGATCATATGCGCCGTGGTGGTTTTTCCCTTGGTGCCCGTGATGGCGATCACCGTCATTTTCTCCGCCGGATAGTCGAAGCGGGCCGCGGACAGAAGCGCCAGGGCCTGCCGGGAGGAGGCCACCTTCACCACGGCAATGCCGTCGTAGATTTCCTGAAGATCCACCGGCAGATTGTCCTCATCCTCTTCCACCACAATGGCACTGACGCCTTTCTCCAGCACCTCCGGAAGGAAGGCATGGGAGTCCGTATTGGCTCCCTTCATGCAGACAAAGACCGCATTGCGGTCGGCCTTGCGGGAGTCGAATACGACTTCATTGACCTCCACTGCTGCCGGATCCCCATGCAGTACCTCATATTCCACCTTACTGAGCCATTCACTGAACTTCGCCATGCTTTCTCCTCTCCTTCACAGATCAGAACAGACCTGTGATCTTTCCGTCTACTACATCAATGCCGTAGGCCGCCGGTGTCTTCGGCAGTCCCGGCATGGTCATAATGTCGCCGGTAAGGCAAACCACAAAGCCTGCACCTGCCGATACGTAGCAATCCCGCACATTGATCTCAAAATCCGTCGGGCGTCCCAGCTTCTTCGGATCATCCGACAGACTGTACTGGGTTTTGGCCATGCAGACCGGGAACTCTCCGAAGCCGAGCTCTGTCAGCCGCTCGAATTCCTTTTTCACCTTCGGCGCCAGTACCACCCGGCCGGCACCGTAAATCTTCGTGGCCACCGCGCGCACCTTATCCTCCAGGGAATCGCTGAGCTTCTGCACCGGTGTGAATTCTGCGGTCTTCTCAGCCAATGTCTTCATCACCGCCTTTGCCAGCTCCACGCCGCCCTTGCCGCCTTCCCCATGCACGCGGGAAAGGGCGAACTCTGCATTGTGCTCCCGGCAGAAGTCCTCAATGAGCTGCAGCTCTGCCTCGGTATCTGTGGCGAACTGGTTGATGGCCACCACCACCGGCACACCGAAGGTCTGCAGATTTTCGATATGCTTCTCCAGGTTGACAATGCCCTTCCGCAAAGCCTCCAGATTCTCCGGCACCAGATCGGTCTTGGCCACGCCGCCGTTGTACTTCAGTGCCCGCACCGTTGCCACCAGCACAGCGGCATCCGGCTTGAAGCCCGCCATCTGGCACTTGATATCAAAGAACTTCTCTGCACCCAGATCCGCACCGAAGCCGGCCTCGGTAATGGCCACATCGGAAAGCTTCAGGGCGAAGCGGGTTGCCTGCACGGAGTTGCAACCGTGGGCAATGTTGGCGAAGGGGCCGCCGTGCACGAAGGCCATGTTGTGCTCCAGCGTCTGCACGATATTGGGCTTGATGGCATCCTTCAGAAGCGCTGCCATGGCACCGACTGCCTGCAGATCCTTTGCCGTCACCGGCTCGTTCTTTGAATTGTAGGCCACCACAATGCGGCCCAGGCGTTCCTTCAGATCCTCCATATCATAGGCGAGGCAGAGGATCGCCATGATCTCGGAAGCCACGGTGATCACGAAATGATCCTCACGCACCACACCGTCACCGCGGCCGCCCAGGCCCACCACGATGTTCCTGAGGACACGGTCATTCATGTCTAGGCAGCGCTTCCAGTTGATGCGCTTCAGGTCGATATCCAGCGCATTGCCCTGCTTGATGTGGTTGTCGAGGAGCGCCGCCAGGAGATTGTTGGCACTGGTGATGGCATGGAAGTCACCGGTAAAGTGGAGATTCAGATCCTCCATGGGCACAACCTGGGCATAGCCGCCGCCGGCCGCACCGCCCTTGATGCCGAAGCAGGGACCCAGGCTCGGCTCGCGAAGCGCACAGGCAGCCTTCACGCCGATGGCATTCAGCGCATCGCAGAGGCCGATGGAGGTTGTGGTTTTGCCCTCACCGGCCGGTGTCGGGTTGATGGCGGTCACCAGCACCAGCTTGCCGTCCGGGCGATCCTTCACCTTGTCCCAGAGGTCATCCGAGAGCTTGGCCTTGTACTTGCCGTACTGCTCCAGCTCATCCTCCTCGATGTCATATTTTGCCGCCACATCCCGGATCTTCATCATCTCCGCTTCCTGTGCGATCTGGATATCTGTTTTCATCTGCCTCTCCTCCTTAGTGTGCTGTGCCTGAAGATATCTTTATGAAAAGAGTTCATCGAACTCCTCCACACTCATTAAAATCCGGCGGGGCTTGGTGCCCTCCTCCGGTCCCACCACGCCGGCGTCCGCCAGCTGATCCATAATCCGGGCGGCCCGGTTGAAGCCGATACGGAATTTCCGCTGCAAAAGACCGATGGAAGCCTTTTCCGACTCCACAATCAGCCGTCCGGCCTCCGTGAAGAGCTCGTCCGTATCGGCGCCGCCGCTGCCTTCGCCGCTGCCCGGGCTCTCCAGTGTCGATTTGATGCTTTCATTGTAGTCGGCATCCGTGTTTTCCTTCAGGAAATCCACCACTGCCTGAACCTCCTGGTCCGAAACGAAGGCGCCCTGTACACGAACCGGCTTCGGAATCCCCTGGGGGAAGAAGAGCATATCGCCCTTGCCCAGCAGCTTCTCCGCACCGTTCATATCAATAATGGTACGTGAATCCACTCCCGAGGACACGGCAAACGCAATACGGGAGGGAACATTGGCCTTGATGAGGCCGGTAATGACATTTACCGAGGGCCGCTGGGTCGCGATCACCAGGTGCATGCCGCAGGCTCTGGCCAGCTGGGCCAGACGGCAGATGGCATCCTCCACCTCCTGGGCGGAAACCATCATAAGGTCTGCCAGCTCATCGATGATGATCACAATCTGCGGCAGCTTCTCCGGCTTGTCCTTCTCGGGCACCGAGGGATCCCGGCGCACCGCTTCTATCTTTTCATTGTAGCGCTGCAGATCCCGGGCGCCGGTGGCCGCAAATTTCCGATAGCGCTCCTGCATTTCCGCCACCGCCCAGTTCAGGGCTGCCGCTGCCTTCTTGGGATCCGTCACCACCGGAATCAGGAGATGGGGAATGCCGTTGTAGACCTGCAGCTCCACCACCTTCGGATCCACCATGATCATGCGGACATCCTCCGGCTTGTACTTATAAATAATGGACATGACCAGGGTATTGATGGACACCGACTTACCGGAGCCGGTGGCACCGGCAATGAGAAGATGTGGCATCTTCGCAATATCCGTCACCACAATCTTTCCCGCAATGTCCTTGCCCACACCGAAGGCCAGCTTCGCCTTCGCTTCCTGGAACTCCCGGGAGCTCAGCACGTCTCCGAGATAAACGACCTGTCCCTTCTTATTGGGCACCTCGATACCTACGGCAGACTTTCCGGGAATCGGTGCTTCGATCCGGATATCCGCCGCCGCAAGACGCATCTTGATATCATTGGTCAACGCCACAATCTTCGACACCTTGACGCCCTGCTCCGGCTGCAGCTCATAGCGCGTCACTGCCGGTCCCACGGAAACGTCCGTCACCGTCACCCCGACACCGAAGCTCTTCAGCGTCTGCTGCAGGGTAATGGCATTTTTCTCAATTTCCTCTCTGGTGTCCGTATCCTGGGCACCGCCCTGCTCCAGAAGTGAAAGGGGCGGAAAGCGATAGGGGCGCTTGGGCTTCTGCTGCGCCTCGATCTGCTGCTTCACGCTGGCATTCTCCGCGTCTGTGGCAGCGGCCACGCGCTTCTGCTCCACACGCTTCCGCACGTCCTCCACATCTGAATCGATGATCTTGCCGTTGGAGGTCACCACGCGGCGGGTGCCGTTGCCGGTTTCATCCGCACGGAGCACCCGCTCATCCGGCTCCGTCGCTGCCTCTGCAGCTGCAGTCTCTGCGGCCTCCTCCGGTGCTCCGTAAGCCGGCATCTGCGCTTCTTCTGCCGCCGGAGCATGGTATTCTGTGAAATCCGCCTCCTCAGCCTCAGTATCCTCCGGCACGACATCGTCGCGGGAATCGATTTCCGTCGCCTCGTCCGCCTCGGTCCGCCAGGGCATCAGCTCTGCCTCATCCGTCAGCACCGGCGCAGTTTCCGTCTCAGTGCCGCTCACCCCGTTCTCCGGGTCGAAGGCATTGTCCTCCTCCGCAGGCAGGACCTCGGTCTCAGCGGCCTCAGTCTCTGTCTCGGCGCGCGCCTCCGCTGCACTGTAGGCGCCGTTGATTCTGCCGGTAAAGGTACTGCTCTGGTCCAGAATCTCCTGAAAAGCCTCCTTCGCCGCCGCGGTACGCTTCTTCGCGTGCTCAATGGTAAGAATTTCCGCAGGCTCCGCCTTCTCCGGCCGTTCGTCCGCCGTCTCCTGGCGGCGCTTCAGAAGCTCTGCCTTGGAAATCCGTCCGTCACTGTGGGCATTGTTCAAAGGAAGATCGATTCCCAGAGATTCCGGCACCTCTGCTCTCTCCAGCCGGCCACTCCTTCCCTTGCTGTCCGTATGTTTTCCGGCAAGGGGCAGGTCCAGCCCGGCGTCCATCTCCTCACGCCGACGGCGTTCTGCCGCCTCGGCCTGCTTTTTCTCCCGCTCCCGGCTGCGGGCATCCCGATAGCTTCGAGCAGAAGCCGAAAGCTGCTCAAAATCCTCCCGGGCACGCTCCCCCGCACGACCTGCCGCCGAAATCGAGCCCTGGGCCAGCATCCGCATCAGGGGCTTCTCTGTGATATACACAAGGCAGATCAGGATGGCCACCAGAAGCAGCAGTACTGCCCCGACCTGTCCGAAGATCGTATGCAGAAGAAGTCCCAGAGCACCGCCTATGGCACCTCCCCCCAGGGTTCCCTCCGCGCCGGCTTCAAAAAACTCCCAGAGGCTCATGCCCTCCACGCCGTAGCCTGTGCAAAGGGCCAGTATGCCGGAAAAAAAGACCAGCATAAAAAGCGCTGCTGTCATCTTCAGCACCGCATACGCATTGTCCGCATTGGACAAAAGGAAGACCACCGCAAACAGCAGCACCAGCGGAAAAATATAGCCGATGGTGCCGAAAAGCCCCAGCTGCAAGCCCCGGAAGGCCGCCCCGATCGGGCCGCAAAGTCCGAAATTGCTGAGCAGCAGAATCATGGCAATGGCAAAGGTCACGATAATGGCAACCTCATCTCCCATCAACGGCTCATTTTTCACCTCTGTACGTCTTGTATTCTTTTTTCCGGCAGTCTTTGCGCTGCTCTTTCTGTTCTTACTTCCCTTCGGTCTAGCCATGAAACCCTTTCCTATCTATATCTCAATGTAAAACGACACTAGTATACTCCATTTCTTTCGTAAAATCCACCGGAAAGGTTAGAAAGTTTGTTCTTTATGTGCTGCATTTCCAATTTGAGACCTAGTTGACCGTGTCTTTAATCAGTGCTAGAATAGCGGAAAAGCAAGGGAGGTATCGTCACATGATCAATGTAGCCATCGTCAGCCCGGACCATTCTCTGGAGCCGGTGGACAAGGTAATCGCCGAACACGATTTCGGCTGTCAGTTCTATAAATATATCTACCGGAAAATGAGCGATATCGATGAGATCTACGCCGACTGCAGGGAGAAATGCGACGTCATCTTCTTCTCCGGCGAGCTGGGCTATCATTATATCAAGAGCAAATTTCCGGATATCCGGATTCCCTGCTCCTTTACCGCCTATGAGCCCATTGATGTGCTGTCCATCCTGCTGAAGTTCCAGATCGAGCATCCGGATATTCGTCTGAACCGGGTGTTCTGCGACTTTCTGACCGTAACCAATTCCTATATGGATGTGCCTCAGTATCTGCCGGAGAACGAATGTCCCTATTTTTTTACCGACACTCACTATGACTACAAGCACATCACAGGCTATGCCCAGCGGCTCTGGAACGACGGCCGCATCGACTGCATTCTCTCCCGCTCCATCAACAATCTCCGCCGTCTGGATGAGCTGGGCATTCCTTATTATGCCGTTTTCCCCTCAGAGGACATGATCATCAAGTCCATCCGCAATGCGCTGAACGAGCTGAAGCTCATCAAAATCAGCCAGAAGGACGAGCTGAACATCCTCATCCGTCTTCCCTTTTCCGAGGATATCGAGCAGGAGGAGCAGGAATACCGGGAGGCCACGGTTTATAAGCTGCTGACGGATTACCGGAAAAACAACCATATGCATTTTTCCATCAAGCAGGGCTTCAACCAGTTTGAGCTGCATGCCCAGGTAGAGGCCGGCACAACAGACGTGGATTTTCTGCGTCCGGCGCTGCTGGAATTCAAGAAAAAAATCAACTTTCCCTTCCGGATCGGTGCCGGCATCGGTTCCTCTCAAGAGCGAAGCCGCTATTTTTCCGAGCATGCCCTGCTGGAGGCCAACCGCTATGGCCGGAATGACGCCTTCTTTGTGGGTGAGGAGGGCACCGTGGCCGGTCCGCTCTCTGCCGACACCAAGCTGATTTACAATTATTCCAATGAAAAGGCGCTGCAGTTTGCCAGAACCTACGGCATCAACGAAACCAATATCCTGAAGCTCTGCAGCATATTCCAGCAGGACGAGAAGCAGATTCTCAGCTCCCAGACCATTGCGAAGCTCCTGGGCATCACGCCCCGCTCCGCCAGCCGTATCCTGGCAAAGCTGCTGGAACTCCGGGTGGTGGCCCTCACAGAGGACAAGCGCCGGCAGCCGGGTCAGACCCACCAGGGAAGGCCCACCCACTTCTACTGCTTCTGCCCCGCCGAGTTCAAGGCAGCACTGCTATAAACCGCAGCATGACTCATACAAACATACGAAGAGGCCTGCAGCCGCGCTGCAGACCTCTTTTTTTGTACCATAGCGTTAGTTTCCGATCACATTCCGGATGGCCACCGGGGTCCGGTAGTTCCAGCGGTAGATGCGGATGCCGGAACGGGTAGAGGCGGCATTCACCACCTGGCCGTTGCCGATATACATGCCCACATGGTTGATGGTGCCCTTGCGGTTGGCGTAGAAGATCAGATCTCCCGGCCGCATACTGCTGCTGTCCACCTTGACACCGCTGCGGGCCTGATCCCTGGATACCCGGGGAATGGAAATGCCGAAATGCTTCAGCACCGACTGCGTAAAGCCAGAGCAATCGCAGCCGTTGGTCAATGAGGTGCCGCCCCAGACATAACGGTTGCCGACAAACTGGCAGGCATAATTCACAATCTGGTTCCGGAAGGCCGCCGCAGCATTGGCGGCTTCCACCGCCGGCTTGTACTCCACCGCCTCCTGCAGGGCATAGGTTACGGAAACATTGTTGTCTCTGGTGGAGACATAGGCGCCCTGCTCACTGTCCTCATCATCGCCGGTGTCCAGCTCCAGCTGCACCCAGCCATCCAGCTGATTCAGCACATTGTAGCGCTGGTCCTTGGTGATCTTCGTCCAGGCCTGGGCGTCCGTTGAAGGCTCCGCCCGGACATTCAGCGCATCTGTATTCACAATGGCCATCACCGAGGCATGGCTCACCGCCAGACTCTCCGCCTCCGCGCCGGTGGCCACCAGATCCTTCCGGACATAGCCGGTCACCGCGCCGGACTGAATCTTATACCAGCCGTCCTCCTCGCCCAGAATGTTGGCACCGGCATAGCCCGGGAATTTTCCGACAATGTTGTTGATGCCGTCCTCCTTTGGCGAGGAACGGATATTGACATAGTCCTGGGCCTTCGATACCCCCAGCACATCATACATGTTCAATACCTTCTGCCGGAGATCCAGGGACCGCGCCTCATCCAGTCCGTAGGCCAGCGAGACATGCTCCCGGGAGGCGGACATGTAGCCCACATCCGTGCCTTCAATATTGTCCGTCACAATCTCGATCCAGTCGGCATTTACCCGGCGCAGCACCTGATATTTTTCACCCTCGGCCGCAGAGCCGATGGTATTGCCGTCCGCAATTTCCGGTGCAGAGCGGATCCGCAGCTTGTCACAGACCACGGTGGCCCGCACATCCATCAGCTCGTCCACCTTCGCCGCTGCCTCTTCTCCCTGCAGCAGGTAGCTTGCGGAAATGTAGCCCTCCATGCCGCCGGAGCGCACCTGGGCCCAGCCCTCTGCCCCCTCCGGATTCAATGCCAGGATGTCCACCGCCGCACCGTTTTTCAGCATGCCCTGGATATTGGTGATGTCGGTCTGGTCCGGCTTGGTGCGGAAGTTGATGTAGGAGCTGCACTGCACGATGCCGAGATTGCCGTAGCCCTCCAGCGTCTCCTGCTTTCGGGTCTCCCGCAGCTGATCTGTCAGACGCCGGATCACTGAGGCCGTGGAAATGTCCTCCTGCAGCATCGTCACTTCTGCCGCCTCCGCCGGTTCCTCCGGCCCGACAGCATTAGCCCTCCGTCCCAGAAGAACAACCAGCAGCAGTACGCACAAAACAGCAAAAACGCCGGCGGAAAATCCGATGATTTTCCGGTCCAGCGTACTGCCGTTTTCCCCTTTGATCACAAATTTGGGAATCTTCATAGGTTCTCTCAGTGGGCAAGCATCATGCGGTCATTGGCAAAGCTTCCGCCGGATGCCTCCTCAAATTTCTTCAGCAAATCCTCTACTGTCAGCTTCTTCTTCTCCTCGCCCTGCACATCATAGATGATCTTTCCGTTGTCCATCATGATGAGACGGTTTCCGATGCTGATGGCATCATGCATATTGTGGGTCACCATAAGGGCTGTCAGATGATCCCCCTCCACGATTTCCTCCGTGAGCTTCAGCACCTTGGAGGCGGTTTTCGGATCCAGTGCCGCTGTATGCTCATCCAGAAGCAGCAGCTGCGGCTTCTTCAGCGTCGCCATCAGAAGGGTCAGTGCCTGTCGCTGTCCGCCGGACAGGAGGCCCACCTTCGAGGTCATGCGGCCCTGCAGTCCCAGTCCCAGACGCTCCACCGCATCCCGATAGAACTCCCGCTCCTTCGGTGTCACCGCCCAGCGCAGCCGGCGACGGTCTCCGCGCCGGAAGGCCAGGGCCAGGTTCTCCTCGATCTGCATGTCCGCTGCCGTTCCCTTCATGGGATCCTGGAATACGCGGCCGATGTATTTCGCTCTCTGGTACTCCGGCATCCGTGTGATGTTCTGTCCGTTGATCTCGATGACACCGGAATCCACAGGGTAGGCACCGGCGATCATGTTCAGCATGGTGGATTTTCCCGCACCGTTGCCGCCGATGATGGTGACGAAATCACCGTCATTCAGGGTCAGGTTGATGCCCCGCAGTGCCTTCTTTTCATTGACGGTTCCCTTGTTAAAGGTCTTTCGAACGTTTGAAATCTTCAGCATGACGTCTGCTCTCCCTTCTCCTCCGCTGCCAGCTCCTCATCGGAAACACTCTCCCGATAGCTGCGGTTAGCCTTTACCTTGGCCATTGCCACAGGCACACAAAGAGCCAGCGCCACGATACCGGCAGAAAGCAGCTTCATATCATTTGCCTTCATGCCCATTCTCAGTACAATGGCACGGATCAGGAAATAGATCACGCAGCCGGCCACTGCCGCGAGCAGCTTCGCGCCGAAATTCCGGACTCTGCCGAAAAGCACCTCACCGATGACGATGGCCGCGAGACCGATAACAATGGCACCGGTTCCCATACCCACATCCGCATACTTGGTGGACTGACAGATCAGCGCACCGGAGAGACCCACGAAAACATTGGCGATCACCAGGCCCATGAGCTTCGACTTTTTGGTATCTACACCGAGGGCACGGATCATATCCTCATTGTTGCCTGTGGCACGCAGTGAAGCGCCCAGCTCGGTACCGAAGAACCAGTACAGCACTGCCACCGCGAGAATCACCACAATGGCACCCACAATGAGGGAGGCCTGGGACTGGGTCACCCCCAGACGATCCACCCAGAAGGTAATGTCGGAGTCGATCTTGTTGATGGACTGATTCGACTTGTCCGACATGATCCGCAGGTTGATGGACCAAAGGGAAATCTGGGTCAGAATCCCGGCAAGAATGGCCGGAATGCCGAAAAAGGTATGCAGAACGCCGGTCACAGCCCCTGCCGCACCGCCGGCAATGGCACCGCAGGCCAGTGCTATGGTGGGATCACAGCCCTTCAGCATCAGGGTTGCACAAACGCAGCCGCCCAATGCGAAGGCACCGTCCGTCGTCATATCCGCAATGTCCAAAAGTTTAAATGTAATGTATACACCCAGCACCATCAGAGACCAGATCAGTCCCTGAGAAACCGCACCGAGCATAGATGCCAGCAAACCGCTCATCCAAATCCTCCTGTTGTCCCTCTGCTATTGCGCATCAAAGCTTTAACGCGCTGATTCGTTCATTATAGAGTATCCCATCTGTCAATGCAAGTCTTACACGGAAAAAGAGCCCCCTCCGTGCATCACAGAGAGAGCTCCTTTGCTAACAAGGAAGGCTTAGCTGTCGCGAAGCCCGTTGGGTAACAATTACTGTACGGATGAAGTGTCAATACCAAGAAGATCAGCTGTCTCCTGGTTGATGGTCAGCTCACACTTGTCAGCAGACAGGTATCCGATGGGGATGTCTGCCGGGTTCTTGCCGTCCACAAGAATCTCAACAGCCTGCTGGCCTGCCAGATAGCCAAGCTGATAATAATCGATGCCGTAGGTTGCCAGACCGCCCTCATTCACCATGCCGGACTCACCGCAGATCACCGGAAGCTTGTTGTCGTTTGCCACCTGGGAAACGGTAGCCATACCGGCGGCAATTGTATTGTCTGTGGGAGCATAAATCGCATCCACCTTGCCGATCATGGACTCTACAACGGTCTGAATCTCGTTGGAATTGGAAACGGTATAGTCCTCATGGGCAATGCCGGCGGCATCCAGGGCGTCCCTCGCCATCTGGGCCTGAATCTCGGAATTGGACTCTGCGGAGCAGTAGAGGATGGCCACAGTCTTGGCATCCGGAATCAGCTTCTGCAGAAGGTCGATCTGCTCTGTTACCGGTGTCAGATCAGAGGTTCCGGTCACATTTCCGCCGGGTGCATCGTTGCTCTCCACCAGACCGGATTCTGCCGGATCTGTTACTGCAGAAAGTACGATGGGAATCTCAGTGGTGGCTGCGGAAGCGGCCTGGGCTGCCGGTGTGGCGATGGCGAAAATCAGATCATCACCGTCGTTTACAAACTTCTCGGCAATGGTCTGGCAGGCGGACTGCTCGCCGGAGGCGTTCTGCTGGTCAATCTCATAGCTGAGGCCTGCGTCATCCAGTGCTGCCACAAAGCCCTCATTGCTCTTGTCCAGGGCTGCATGCTGTACCAGCTGCAGTACGCCGATCTTGTAGGTCTTGCCGTCATCGGCCTTGGCTGCCTCAGAAGCTGCCTCGGTTCCCTCTTCTGCAGCGGCGGTTGTGGCTGCCTCCTCTGCTGCTGCCGTTGTCGCGGTGCTGCTTGTGCCGGAACCGCATCCAACCATAGAAGCTGCCATCATTGCAGCCATGGAGGCTGCTGCCCATTTCTTCATTTTCATAATAATCCTCCCGTCTCAGTAGCTTTACACTTTAAAGCACTGATGTAATGATGCGAGTATTATACGGCAGTTCCTCCCGAAATGCAATACAGGAATGGCTTTTATAACAGCCATTCCTGTATGTTATGTCGCGAAGCCCGTTGGGTTACTAAAAACTAACCGGCTCCTCAATTTCTCCGGTGCGGGCAATGTCCTCCAGCAGGAGTACCGGGCCTTCGCCGTGATACTCCTCCCGTTCCTCCATGCTCACCTTCGCCGTCAGCTTCACCCAGTCCCGGGTGGCATAGGGCGCAAGCTGCTCCTCAGAGCCCCGACAGACGAAGCCCAGGAAGGTCATATCCTGCGCGCAGCAGGTCATGGCCATACGTCCGGGAATGAATTCTGTCGCCGGCATCTGCTTCCGCTTCAGCACCATGGCGGAGAAGCTGATGTCCTTTCCGATGTACCGCTCCGGGTTGTCCATGCAGTCCACAAACCAGATGCCGTAGTCCTCCGGCTTCACCTCAATCTTCGTCTGGCTCAGATCATAGGGCAGATCCTCCGGCAGCATATCCTGCGGGATCTCGCCGTCCTTGCCCTCCAGGATCAGCATGGCATTCTGGCCCATGGCACGGATCTTCCGGCGATAGTCCACCAGCTTATCCTGAGGAATGTCGTCACAGCGGTTCACGATACAGAGCTCCGCCTGCCGCAGCATCTGTCCCAGGAAGGCCTTCATGTTGTTGAGATAGAGATCCAGGGTAGAGCCGTCCACAATGGTGATGACCTGATAGATCACCCAGCTTTCCGGAAGTGACACCTGATAGGCCGGCTCCCGTCCCTGCTGCTCCGCCAGAACCTTTTCACTCATGGGACCGTCATAGAGATCATCCTGGTTCCACATGCCGTTCCACTCAATGAGAATACGCTCCGGCTGGTACTTCTTCTCCAGCTCGCTGAGATATTCCCGGTTGAACTGGGAAATATTTTCCATAACGACGGGAATCGTGTTGTACTGCTTCAGGAATTCCGGCTCATATTCATTCTCGCCCTCCTCGCAAAGCAGCAGCAGTGTGGTGCCCTCGGACTGGAAGTACTCCTGGGCCATGGTATACTTGATAAACTCCGTTTTTCCGGCCTCCAGGAAGCCGTTGATCAGAAATACGGGCAAGCTGTCATCATCCAGATCGTAGTTATCGCTTGTTGCCATTTCTATTCTCCTTTGTACTTGCTCAGCCCACGAAGGCTTCCTTCAGCAGCGCCTCATTGAGGTTCGCGCCGATCACCACTACCTTGCCGGTATATTCCGGAGAGCCCTGACGGATTTCGGTCTCACCCGGTACGAGGTCAAAATACATCCACTGTCCGTCGGTATCCTTCAGCATACCCTTGCAGCGGACAACCATGCCGTATTTCTCACTCTCGGCCATCTCCGCCAGAATGCTCTCCAGCTTCTGCCGATCAAAGGCATGGACGGTCTCCAGACCCCAGCTGGTGAAAATCTCATCCGCATCATGCTCACCCTCGCCGTGATGATGGTGATGGTGGTGATGATGGTTGTGGATCTGCACACCCTCCGGAGCATCCTCATCATGGTGATGTCCGCAGCAGCAATTGCCGTTCTTATCATAATGATGGTGGTGCTCATGCTCCTCCTCATCGTGATGATGGTGATGCTCGTTCTCCTCTTCCTCGTCGTCATGATGATAGTGGCCGCAGCACGCATGCTCTTCATCCTCATCGTGGTGATGGTGATGATGCTCGTGCTCCTCATCCTCGTCATCATGATGATGGTGGTGATGTCCGCAGCACGCATGCTCTTCATCCTCATCGTGGTGATGGTGATGATGCTCGTGCTCCTCATCCTCGTCATCATGATGATGGTGGTGATGTCCGCAGCACGCATGCTCCTCTTCCTCATCATGGTGATGATGCTCATGCTCCTTCACACGCGCCATCACCTCACGGAGCATTTCCTCCTCCATATTGTCCGGCTTGGAGATGATCTCCATCAGCTGTGCACCGCTGAGCTCTGCTGCCGGTGTGGTGATCACTGTGGCCTGCGGATTCAGCGCCTTGATGATCTCCACGGCTTCATTCACCTTCTCCTCCTTCGCCACATCGGTTCTGGAGAGAACCACGGCACCGGCATACTGGATCTGGTTGTTGAAGAACTCACCGAAGTTCTTCGAATAAAGCTTGGCCTTCTGTGCATCCACCACGGTCACGGCAGCATGCAGCTCCACCTCCAGCTTGCCCGCAATGGACTTCACCGCACCGATAATATCGGAGAGCTTGCCGACGCCTGAGGGCTCGATGATGATCCGGTCCGGATGGTACTTCTCCACCACCTCAGACAGAGAGGTCTCAAAATCGCCCACCAGAGAGCAGCAGATGCAGCCCTGGTTCATTTCCCGGATTTCGATGCCGGAATCCTTCAGGAAACCGCCGTCAATGCCGATCTCACCGAACTCGTTCTCAATGAGAACCACCTTCTCTGTCTTCAGGGCCTCATTCAGCAGCTTCTGAATGAATGTAGTTTTTCCGGCGCCGAGAAAGCCGGATACAATATCTATACTTGTCATGATCCATTTGCTCCTTTCGCTAAATAATCACAAAATATGCAAGGTTTTAGCACTCTTTCGCTAGCAGTGCTGATTATAGTGCCGCCGGATTTGCTTTGTCAACAGCGGCACCCATTTATTTATCCAGCGCAGCCACCGCATCTGCCAGCTCCGCTGCCGTTTCGATCAATACCGCAGCCCCATGCGCTTCAAGCTCCTTCCGTCCCCGGAAGCCGTAGACACAGCCGACAGCCGGGATCTTCGCAGCGGCCGCCGCATCCATATCCGTTTTCGTGTCGCCCACGAAGACACAGGCCTCCTTCTCCACGGAAAGATGGGCACAGGCATCGAAAATCACCCCCGGATCCGGCTTCAGCGGGTGGGTACCGTCATCCGCAGAGATATAATCGAAATAGCCCTTGCCGAACACCAGATCCAGCACCTTCTCCGCCTCCTCCAGCGGCTTATTGGTCACACAGCCCAGCTTCAGTCCCTGCTCCCGCAGTGCCGCCAGCGATTCCTTCATCCCCGGATAGGCCTCTGCACGATAGCAGCAGTTGTCCCCGAAGATCGAAAGGTAGTATTCGCAGGCCTCATCATAGTTTTCCATCACCTCATCCGCCTGCTGGTCCAGCTCGAAGGCTCGATCCTCATCCTTCCGCTCCCACTTCTCCGCCTCCCGGTAGAGACGCTCCGCCGTGGCCGCCAGAGACTTCTCCACAAAGGCCTGATAGCCGTTGCCCACATACTGCTTGGTCTGGGCCTCGGTAATGCTGTCCAGTCCGAAGTGCGCCATGGTCTTGTTCATGGTATCCTGCAGACTGTAAATCGAATTCACAAGCGTTCCGTCCAGATCGAACAGAACAGCCTTTATTTTTTTCATGAAGGGCTCCTCCTCGTCTCAAGAATTCAAACCTTCCCCATCATAGCATACTTGTGCTATGCTTTCACGGACAAAACGAAAAACCTTCTATAAGAGGAGACAACTATGAGCTTTTATTACGCTGTCCGTAAGGGACGCAAGCCCGGCATTTACCTGAGCTGGGACGCATGCAAGGCCCAGGTCATGGGTTATCCTGCTGCTGTATACAAAAAATTCAAGACCGAGGAGGAGGCGCAGGCCTTTGTACAGGAGGATAATGCTGTCGGCCCGACAGCCGGGGCGGCACAGACCGAAATCACCCACCCGGATGAAATCCGTACCGCCTGCATCGCCTATGTGGACGGCAGCTTTGAGAAAAACAGCAAAACCTACGGCTACGGCGTGGTGCTGATCGAAGAAAGCGGAGATTACACCACGTTTCAGGGCAGCGGTCAGGATCCGGCGCTCGCCTCCATGCGAAACGTTGCCGGGGAGCTCCACGGAGCCATGCGGGCCATCGAAGAGGCGGTGCAAAGACATTATCCCTCCATCACCGTATTCTATGATTATATGGGAATTCAATGCTGGGCCGAGGGCAGCTGGAAATGCAACAAAGAGGGAACAAAGGCCTACCGGGACTTCATTGCGAAGCAGCGGCAGGCCATTGAGATTCATTTTCAAAAGGTAAAGGCCCACTCCGGGGTCCGTTTCAACGAGATGGCGGATCAGCTGGCCAAGGAAGCCGCCGGCGTCACAGGAGAATGATATTGTTCTCGCGGCAGGTTTCCACCATGTCCTCGGGCCAGATGGAGGCCTGCACCTCACCGATGTGGGCTCTGTCCAGCAGGAGCATGCAGAGACGGCTCTGACCGATGCCGCCGCCGATGGTATAGGGCAGTTCGCCGTTCAGCAGCATCTTGTGATAGGGAAGGGAGGCACGTTCCTCACAGCCCGCCTTCTTCAGCTGCTCACGCAGGGATTCCTCGGAAACACGAATGCCCATGGAGGAAATCTCCAGCGCACAGTTCAGGGTATCGAACCAGAAGAGGATATCGCCGTTCAGGCTCCAGTCATCATAGTCCGGTGCACGGCCGTCATGGGGCTCGCCGTTGGACAGCTTGTCGCCGATGCGGGAAATGAAGACGCAGCCATGCTCCTTCGTGATCAGGTTCTCCCGCTCCTTCGGTGTCTTGTCCGGGTACAGCTGCAGCAGTGTCTCGGAATCAATAAAATAAATATCATCCGGCAGCTTCTTCACCGCATGGGGATACTTGTACCAGACCTCATGCTCCATGTGCTTGATGATGCGGAAGATCATGCGCACGGTGCCCTCCAGGGTCACCTCATTCCGATCCTCCTTCCGGATCACCTTCTCCCAGTCCCACTGGTCCACATAGCAGCTGTGCAAGTTGTCCAGCTCCTCATCCCGCCGGATGGCGTTCATATTGGTATACAGTCCCTCTCCCGGTGCAAAGCCGTAGCGCTTCAGCGCCATACGCTTCCACTTGGCCAGAGAATGCACCACTTCAATGGTCTCCTCCGGCTTCCAGGGAACATCAAAGCTTACCGGCCGCTCGTAGCCGTTCAGATTGTCATTGAGTCCCGTGCTCTTCTCTACGAAAAGCGGAGCTGAAATTCTGGACAGCTGCATCTCCTTTCCGAATTCCTTCTGAAAGGTATCCCGGATGTACTTGATGGCCTCCTGCGTCTCCCGTACCGAAAGCCGCGGATCATAATGCTTCGGAATGATCAGTCCCATAGTGTCGTTTCCTCCCTAAATACAATTGCTTGCGTATCGCAAAGCGATGCAGCGATACCATGCTAATTCTTAATTATATCCCCCGCAGCGAAATAAATCCACCGTTGTTCCCTCTGCGGTCTCCCGC
>CAVATZ010000001.1:0-104916 GCA_963591655.1 Clostridiales bacterium | reverse complement strand
GTAGAGCAACTGATTTGTAATCAGTAGGTTTTCGGTTCGAGTCCGAATATCGGCTCTGGATAAGCACTTGGTACTTCGGTATCAGGTGCTATTTTTTCAGGAGGAGATTATCTATGAGAAGTGACTTAGTTAAGCAGGGTGTCGAGAGAGCACCTCATCGTTCACTGTTCAAGGCATCCGGCTATACCAACGAGCAGATCCGGAAGCCGCTGATCGGCGTAGTAAATTCCTATACAGATCTCGTGCCGGGTCATATGCACCTGCAGCAGATCTCTCGTGCGGTGAAGGACGGCGTCCTGATGGCCGGCGGCACACCCTTCGAGTTCAATACCATTGCTGTCTGCGACGGTATTGCCATGGGTCACAACGGCATGCACTTTTCTCTGAGCTCCCGTGAGCTGATTGCAGACACCATCGAGTGTATGGCAACCGGTCATGAGCTGGATGCGCTGGTGTTCATTCCCAATTGCGACAAGATCGTACCGGGCATGCTGTTGGCAGCCTGCCGTCTGAACCTGCCCTGCGTTTTCGTTTCCGGCGGTCCTATGCTTTCCATCAATCAGCGTGATCTGAATACAGTATTCGAGGCAGTAGGTGCCCGGAAGGCCAACATGATCACTGATGCAGAGTTGGATGACATCGAAGGCTCCTCCTGTCCTACCTGCGGTTCCTGCTCCGGCATGTTTACTGCAAACTCCATGAACAGCCTCTGTGAGGTTCTGGGCATGGCCCTTCCCGGCAATGGCACCATTCCGGCCGTTTACTCCGAGAGAATCCGTCTGGCAAAGCAGGCGGGCATGCAGGTCATGAAGGTGCTGGAGCAGAATATCCGGCCAAAAGACATTATCACAGAAAAGTCCATTGAGAATGCGCTGACCACGGATATGGCACTGGGCTGCTCCACCAATACGGCACTGCACCTTCTGGCTGTGGCGCATGAGGCAGGCGTTCCTTTCGAGCTCAGCAAGATCAACGAGATCTCCGAGAAGACACCGAACCTCTGCCATCTGGCACCGGCCGGCAAGCACCATATGCAGGACCTCATGCAGGCGGGCGGTATCTATGCCGTGGTGAAGGAGCTGTCTGACCATGGTTTGATCCATACAGACTGCATGACGGTACTGGGCGAGACCATCGGTGAGGCCACCAAGGATTCTGTGGTACGGGATCCGGAGGTCATCCGCCCGTGGGATAATCCATATCTGGCAACCGGCGGTCTGGCTGTGCTCTTCGGCAACATTGCACCCAACGGCTCTATCGTAAAGCGTTCCGCTGTGGCACCGGAGATGATGGTGAACGAGGGCACTGCGAAGGTATTTGATTCTGAGGAGTCGGCCATCGGTGCCATCTATGCCGGCAAGATTAAGCCCGGCGATGTGGTAGTGATCCGCTATGAGGGACCTGCCGGCGGCCCGGGCATGCGTGAGATGCTGAGCCCGACCTCTGCCATTGCTGGCATGAAGCTGGATACCACTGTGGCGCTGATCACAGACGGTCGTTTCTCCGGCGCCAGCCGCGGTGCTGCCATCGGTCATATTTCTCCGGAGGCACAGGCCGGCGGACCCATCGCCTATGTGAAGGACGGCGACCGGATCAAGATCGACATCCCGCACTATTCCATTGAGCTACTGGTTTCCGAGGAGGAGATGGCAGAGCGTAAGAAGACCATGAAGGTGCGTGAGCAGAGAGACCTCACCGGTTACCTGAAGCGCTATGCACGCTACGTACAGTCTGCCGACAAGGGCGCGATTGTGGAATAAAGAGAATCAGGACCCGAATCCGAATGGATTCGGGCCCTGATTTTTTGCAAACAGCTGCTTGAAGCAGCCTTTCCTTAGCTCAGCTCCGGTGACAGGGAGTTGATGAACTGCTGGGCCACGCGGCCGGTGTAGCCGCCGCGGCGTACGGACCAGGTGTTGGCCTTGCGGATCAGCTCGTCCTCCGGCATGTCGATGCCGGCCTTTGCTGCCAGGCGTTTCACGATCTCATGATACTCGTCGAAGGTGGGACGGGTGTAGAGGACATTCAGTCCGAAGCGGTCCACCAGGGACAGCTTCTCCTCCATGGTATCGGAGTGGTGCATATCCTCGGAATGCTCCATGTCCTTCCGGTCGGAGAGATTTTCTTTGATCAGGTGCCGCCGGTTGGAGGTGGCGTAGATCAGAATGTTGTCCGGCTTCGTTTCGAAGCCGCCCTCGATCACGGCCTTCAGGTACTTGTACTCGATCTCGAATTCCTCAAAGGAAAGATCATCCATATAAATAATGAACTTGTAGTTCCGGTTCTTCACCTGAGAGATGACATAGGAAAGATCCTTGAACTGGTGCTTGTAGATCTCGATGAGCCGCAGTCCCTCGGGATAGAACTCGTTGAGGGTGGCCTTCACAGTCGTGGATTTTCCGGTACCGGCATCTCCGTAGAGCAGCACGTTGTTGGCGGGCTTGCCCTCCACGAAGGCACGGGTATTGTCGCTGACCTGCTGCTTCTGGTATTCGTAGCCCACCAGATCTGCATAATCCACCTGGTCCAGGTTGTTGATGGGGATCAGCTCCGGAGTGCCGTCCTGACGGTTACGGATCCGGAAGGCCTTGTTGAGGCCGAACATGCCCACACCGTAGTCCCGGTAGAAGCGGGCCACCGCATTATGGATCCCGGCGGCATCCGGCTGCGCCAGCAGCTCCTCGGCCAGAGCATTGACGGCCTTCGAAATATAGCTGAAGTACATGCGCTCATGCTTCTGAATGGCCTGGTACTGCTGCAGAACAGAGAAGCAGTCGATGGAGAGGGCCTTTTCCAGTGCGGAGAAATCGTAGTGCAGAAGCTTCTGCAAATAATCGAAATCGTGGTCCGCAAAATGCATCGCGGAGCCCGCTGACATTTCCCTCTTCTCGCTGACGAGGGCCAGCGGATTTTCGTCGGTCATGATCCGGAAGCTAATGTAGTCGGCCCAGAGGTTCCGGGTGAAGCCGTAGGTGGTGGCGGTCTCCATGATTTCGTGGATCTGGTCGAAGACCATGCCCCGGAGCGTGTCCTGATCCTCGTCCGGAATGCCGAGCTCCAGCTCCTCCAGAACATCCGCCAGCGTGACCAGCACCGGATCCTCCTTCAGGCTCTTGTATACAATGAGATTTTTCAGTAAATGCTTCATGGATGCCTCCTTGAGTTGTGCAGGATGATATAAAAAGAGCCCTCGGAGATGCTCCCAGGGCTTCTTTTCTTCATGCCGCTGGCCGGACTTGAACCGGCACGGTTTCCCGCTTGATTTTGAGTCAAGTGCGTCTGCCATTCCGCCACAGCGGCAAAGCATGAATTTCAACTTGTTTAAATTAACATAATCCGTCAGCTTTTGCAAGCACTTCCTTCGTGAAAGGCTTCGCTTTTTGACAGTCTGTGTTATAATAGGCGATCATACACGGAGGATGGGATATGACCTGCTTGGAAGCACGAAAGTGTATTTATGATTATCTGAACGGCAATCTGGAGGACGAACGTCTCAGGGGCTTTCTGGCCCATCTGGAGGAATGCCCGGACTGCATGGAGGAGCTGCGCATTACCCATATGGTATACTCCGGCGTGGCAAAGCTGGACAATGACGATGACAATCTGAATCTGGATCGGGAATTCCGGCGCACACTGGAGCGCTCCCGTATGCACCTTCTCAGGCTGACGGGGCTTCGCATCGCCCGCTACAGCATGGATACAGCAGTGTTCTGGGCGCTACTGTTTATGCTCATCATGCAGCTTCGGCGCTGGATGACCGGCTGAACGGGAGAAGGAAATGCCTTAATCAGCGTTTTCCTAAACAAAGCAAGAAACGAAAGGAAGAAACAACGTGGCAAACGAAAAGCTTTTACTGATCGACGGACATTCGATTTTGTCCCGGGCCTTCTACGGTGTACCGGAACTCAGCAATTCCAAGGGGCAGCACATCAACGGCATTTTCGGCTTTGTGAACATTCTGCTGAAGATGCTGGAGGAGGAAGGCGCGGATCACCTGGCGGTGGCCTTTGATCTGCCGAAGCCCACCTTCCGTCACGAGATGTTCGACGGCTACAAGGGCACGCGAAAGCCCATGCCGCCGGAGCTGCTGGAGCAGGTGCCGCTGGTGCAGGAGCTGCTGAGGTGCATGAACATCCCCATTCTGACCCTGGCGGGCTATGAGGCGGATGACATCCTAGGCACCGTGGCGAAGCGCATGCAGGCAGCGGGGCATGAGGTGACCATCGTTTCCGGAGACCGGGATCTTCTGCAGCTGGCGGATGAACATATCCGGATTGCGCTGCCGAAGACCGTGAAGGGACAGACCGAGACCACGCGCTACACCCCGGCAGAGGTAGAGGCAGAGTGGGGCGTAACCCCGCAGGAGTTTATCGACCTGAAGGCCCTGATGGGCGACAGCAGCGACAACATCCCCGGCGTGCCCGGCATGGGGCCGAAGACGGCGCAGTGGATCATCCAGCATTATCACAGTATTGAAAATGCCTATGCCCATACAGAGGATCCGGACTTCAAGGTGCCCCGGAAGCCCAAGGCGGCCCAGATGCTGAAGGACAACTGGGACAATGCCGTGCTTTCGAAAACCCTGGCGACGATCTGCACGGAGGCTCCGCTGGACTTTTCCTTTGATGAGGCGGCGGTGACGGATCTCTTCAATGCCGAGGCCCGGAAGCTGCTGGGGGAGCTGGAGCTTCGTTCGCTTCTCAAGCGTTTTGAGGAGGCCAATGTCGGCGAGGCGGAGGAAGCGGCAGGGCTGGACATTTCCGGCTGCCGCGACTGCACGGATCCCTATATGGCCCGGATCGTTTTCAAGGATGCGGCAAATGCCGGGAAAGCGGGCTTTGTGCTGACCGAGGAGGGCCTGTACGTTGCCCTGTCCCGGGAGCGGCTCTATTTCATGCACGGTTTCGACTGCCTGGCGGAGCTTTCTGCGCTGTTCGGGAAGTGCACATTGTATACCATGGATCTGAAGCGCCAGCTGCACCTGGGCCTTCTGCCGGAAAATGCCGGGATCGAAGATATTTCCCTGGCGGCCTATCTCGTGAATCCTCTGAGCGGAAGCTATGATTATGCGGCACTGGCGCAGACCTACCTTTCTGTGACGCTGCCGGAGGCGAAGAAGCTGGAGAAGCCGGAAGAGGCCGGGATGTATACGGCATTGACAGCACTGCTTGTTGGGGATGCTGTGCTCGGCAGGCTGCGGGAGATGGAAATGGAGGCGCTGTACCGGGACATCGAGCTGCCGCTGATCTATACGCTCTTTGAGATGGAGGAGGCCGGCGTTCTGGTGGACCGGGATGCCCTGCTTTCCTATGGCGTCGAGCTGCGGGCGGGCATTGAGACGCTGCGGGAGAAGATTTATGTGGCCTGTGGTGAGGAATTCAACATCAACTCTCCGCAGCAGCTGGGACGAATTCTCTTTGAGAAGCTGGGACTTCCCGGCGGCAAAAAAACGAAGACCGGCTACTCTACGGCAGCGGATGTGCTGGAAAAGCTGGCGGAGGAGCATGCCGTTGTAGACGACATTCTCCAGTACCGAACCCTCAGCAAGCTGAATTCTACCTACGCAGAGGGACTGCTGAGCTTCATTTCCGAGGACAGCAGAATTCACGGTAGCTTCAACCAGATGGTGACGGCCACGGGACGGCTGTCCTCCACGGAGCCGAATCTCCAGAACATTCCGATCCGCACGGAGTTGGGACGCCGCTTCCGCCGGGTCTTCATTCCGAAGCCGGGCTGCGTTTTTCTGGATGCGGACTATTCCCAGGTGGAGCTTCGGATCCTGGCCTCCCTCAGCGGGGATGAGCAGCTGATTGCGGCCTATCAGCATGCCGATGACATCCATGCGGTGACCGCGTCGCAGGTGTTCCATGTACCTCTTTCCGAGGTGACGCCGCAGCTCAGAAGAAATGCCAAGGCGGTGAATTTCGGCATTGTTTACGGCATTTCCGCCTTCGGGCTGTCGGAGGGTCTCAGCATTTCCCGGAAGGAGGCCAAGTCCTACATTGAACGGTATTTCGAGACCTATCCGGGGGTAAAAGCTTACCTGGACGGAGAGGTGGCCTATGCCCGGGAGCATGGCTATGTGAAGACCATTTTCGGACGGCGGCGGCCGATTCCGGAGATCAATGCCTCCAATTTTATGCGGCGAAGCTTCGGTGAGCGGGTGGCCATGAATTCCCCGATTCAGGGTGCGGCGGCAGACATCATGAAGAAGGCCATGAACGAGGTGCGGGCTGCACTGAAGGCAGAGGGACTGGAGTCCCGGATCGTGCTGCAGGTGCATGACGAGCTGCTGCTGGAGGTGCCGGAGGCCGAGGCAGACCGGGTGGAGAAGCTCCTGACGGAGAAAATGCAGCAGGCAGTGCAGCTCCGGGTGGAGCTCGTGGCAGATGCCAAAAGGGGCACAAACTGGGAGGAAGCGCATTAAATGGCGGAGATCAAATCCACGGACATCATGCACATCGGCTTCCTAAAAAAGGAAAAGTTCAACGGCTCTTCTGAGGGCATGCGCTATCGCATGGAGAAGTACAGTTTTGAGGTGCCGGACCCGGCGGCTGAGCCAGATCCGGCGGCAGAAGCATCGGCAGCGGGCGAAGCGGCAGCAGTGCCCACCAGAACCGAGACGGTGCTGCGCTGTACCGTTTGGCCGGAGCCCTTCTGCTATGAGCGGACACCGGCGGCGGTGAAGACCGTGCAGGACTTTCCCTTTACCGAGGACGGGGTAGAGAGCGCACGCCAGTGGCTCAATGAGCGGCAGCAGAGTGAAAAGTGGGAAAATCTGCGTCTGCCCTGGCAGAATCCGGGACAGAGCTGAGCACAGGGAGGAAAAACATGGTGATTGGCGTCATCGGCGGTGTGGGTGCCGGAAAGAGTACGGTGCTGGAGACACTGCGGGAGCAGTATGGCTTTCAGATCCATCGGACGGATGATATGGCGAAGTCCATGTATCACAAGGGCAGCCCTGTTTTTGCGGCATTGACAGAGCTGCTGGGAGAGGAAATCCTGACGCCGGACGGCGAGGGCTTTCAACTGGAGGCATTTGCGCAGCGCCTCTACGCTGCGCCTGCTCTGCGAAAGAAGGTAGAGCATATCGTGCATCCTGCCGTGTGGCATGAGGTACATCAGCTGGTGCGGAAGGGAAGAAGGGCGGGGACCCGTCTTGTGGTGGAGACGGCATTGCCCAATCAGACATTTCTGGCAGACTGTGATGAGGTCTGGTTTGTGTATACAGAGCAGGAGGTACGGATTCAGCGTCTGATGCAGAGCCGGGGCTACAGTCGGGAAAAGGCGGAAGCCATCATTGCGGCACAGCCTGCAGATGATGAATATGCAGCACTTTCTGACTTTGTGATCGACAATTCATTTACGGAAGAGGAAACAGGGAATGAGATTTACGAGCATTGCAAGCGGCTCCAGCGGTAATGTCAGCTACATCGGCACGGAGGAAACCCATATTCTGGTGGATGCCGGTGTCACCATGAAGGCCATCAACGAGGGACTGGGGACTCTGTCGCTGTCGCTTAAGGACATCTCCGCGATCTTCATTACCCATGAGCACATTGATCATATTCGGGCGCTGGGCACAATTTCCCGGAAGTACGGCATTCCCGTGTACGGCACACTGGAAACGCTGCGGGAGGTGCTGCTGACAAAAGGTCTGGGCGCGGTGGACCGGGGGCTGCTGCATCCCATTCTGCCGGACCAGAGTCTGCAGATGGGGGATCTGCAGGTGCTGCCCTTTTCGATAGATCATGATGCAGCGAATCCCTGCGCCTACCGCATCGAGGACGGAAAGCACCGTGTGGCGGTGGCCACGGATCTCGGGCACTTTGACAACTACATCTGCGAGCATCTGAGTCATCTGGACGCCATGCTGGTGGAGGCCAACCATGACCTCCGGATGCTGGAGACCGGGCCCTATCCCATGGCGCTGAAGCGCCGGATTCTTTCGGATCACGGGCATCTTTCCAATGACAATGCTGGGAAAATGCTGAATCAGATCCTGCATGACGGTATCCGGCACATTTTCCTGGGGCATCTCAGCAAGGAGAACAATCTGCCGGAGCTGGCCCTGCGGACGGTGCAGAGCGAGATCGATGCGGCGGAGCGCGGGTATCACGGAAGGGATTTTGATATTACGGTGGCCGCACGGAGCCACATTTCCGAGCTGGTGGAGCTGTAATGCTTTCGTCAGCGTTTCCTATAAAGTGCTTTTTCCCGTGCATGCCTTGTCAGGCTGTGCTTTTTGGAATATACTGTTGAAAACTTTTACACTGTGCTGTGCTGATTCAGCCGCGCAGAAGACATTACACCGCAGGGAGGATCTATGAAGAAGGCGATTATTACGGTTGTAGGTAAGGATTCAGTAGGCATCATTGCGAAGGTATGTACCTTTCTGTCAGAGAAAAATGTGAACATTCTGGACATTTCCCAGACCATCACAGGCGGTTATTTCAACATGATGATGATTGTGGACGTTTCCAAGGCAGCAGAGAGCACAGAGGAGACGGCAGAGGCACTGGAGAAGCTCGGCACGGAGATCGGCGTGGTCATCAAGCTGCAGCTGGAAGAGATTTTCACCATGATGCATCGCATCTGACGGAGGTAGCGTAGAATGGCAGGATTAGACATCAATTCCTTAGAGGTTATCGAAACCAACAACATGATCGAGCACAACAATCTGGATGTGCGGACCATCACCATGGGCATCAGCCTGCTGGACTGCAGTGCGCCGGATGTGGATACCTTCTGCGACAAGATCTATGAGAAGATCACCCGGCTGGCCAAGGATCTGGTTTCCACCGGAGAGAAGATTTCCAGAGAGTACGGCATTCCCATCGTCAACAAGCGGATCTCCGTGACACCGATTGCCATTGCGGGAGCCGGTGCCTGCAAGTCCGTGGATGACTTTGTGAAGGTGGCGCATACCCTGGATAAGGCAGCAGCCGCTGTGGGCGTCAATTTCCTGGGCGGCTTCTCAGCCATTTGCCAGAAGGGCATGAGCACGGCAGACGAGCTGCTGATCCGTTCCCTTCCCCGGGCACTGGCAGAGACCAATATTGTTTGTGCGTCCGTCAACCTGGCTTCCACCAAGACCGGCATCAACATGGACGCGGTGCGGCTCATGGGAGAGGTGATCAAGGAGGCGGCGTATCTCACCAGAGATACCGACAGCAGTGCCTGCTCCAAGCTGGTGGTGTTCTGCAACGCACCGGATGACAATCCCTTTATGGCCGGTGCCTTCCATGGCGTTTCCGAGGCAGACTGCGTGCTGAACCTGGGCGTTTCCGGCCCCGGCGTGGTGCGCGATGCGCTGAAGCATGCTGCCGGCATGAACTTCGAGGAGCTTTCCGAGACCATCAAGAAGACCGCCTTCAAGATCACGAGAGTGGGACAGCTGGTGGCCAAGGAGGCATCCCGGCTTCTGAATGTTCCCTTCGGCATCATCGACCTTTCCCTGGCACCCACACCGGCCATCGGTGACTCTGTGGCGGATATTCTGGAGGCTATGGGCTTGGAGAGAGCCGGTGCACCGGGAACCACAGCGGCGCTGGCTATGCTGAATGACCAGGTGAAGAAGGGCGGCATCATGGCCTCCAGCTCTGTCGGCGGTCTGTCCGGTGCTTTCATCCCGGTTTCCGAGGATCAGGGCATGATCAACGCGGTAGAGGATGGTGCGCTGACCATTGAGAAGCTGGAAGCCATGACCTGTGTCTGCTCCGTGGGTCTCGATATGATTGCGATTCCGGGAGATACCTCGGCAGCGACCATTTCCGGCATGATTGCCGATGAGGCAGCCCTCGGTATGGTGAACCAGAAGACCACGGCAGTGCGTGTGATCCCGGCTTACGGCAAGAAGGAGGGCGATACCGTGGATTTCGGCGGTCTCCTCGGCCATGCGCCGGTGATGAAGATCAATACCTTCTCCTGCGAGCGCTTCGTGAGACGGACCGGACGCATTCCCGCTCCGATCCATTCCTTCAAGAACTAAGGGATGTATCAGGGAAAACGCGTGATCGGAATTGTGGCGGAATTCAATCCCTTTCATGAGGGACACGCCTATCTGCTGAGAGAGGCCAGAGCGCGTTTCGGTGCAGAGTACGTGGTGATCGTCATGTCCGGTGATTTTGTACAGCGTGGCGAGCCGGCCATTTTTTCCAAGTACGACCGGGCCCGAACAGCCCTCGAGGGGGGCGCGGACCTGGTGCTGCAGCTGCCGGTGATGTTTTCCACTGCGGCGGCAGAGGATTTCGCCGCGGCGGCGGTGGCAGTGCTTGCAAGGACCGGCATTTGTGACGGCCTTCTGTTCGGCTCGGAGGGCGCGGATCTTCGCCTTCTGCAGAAAACGGCAGATTTCCTTGCGGAGGAGCGGCAGTGTCCGGCCGACGCAGTGCCGGAGAACGAGCAGATCCGGCGTTTCCGACAGCTGCTGCGGCAATGGCAGGCATCGGGGCTGAGCTATCCCAAAGCTAGGTCTATAGCGCTTTCCGAGGTGCTGGAGATACCGGAGGATTTTCTGCCCAATGACGTGCTGGGGATCGAGTACCTGAAGGCCATCCGGCAGCAGAAGCTCTCTATGACACCCTGCTTGATCCGACGGGATTCTACGTTGAGAAGCGCCCATAGTATTCGCAGGGAAATGCTAGCGGCCCGGGAACAGAAGGGGAACCGGCGCGGAGAGTACCGCAGACTGGACGATTTTTCGGACATGCTTTCCTATCAGCTGCTGCGGCTGCAGCGGGCAGGAACGGAGCTCATGGATTTTCAGGATGTATCGCCGGAGCTGGCCTGTGCCATCGCACGGCAGTGCCGGGAGCAGCATTCCGTCACGGAGCGTATTGCGCTTTTAAAGACGAAAAATCTGACCCATGCCCGTATCAGCCGGGCTCTGCTGCATATCCTCCTGGAGATCCGCCGGGAGGACTGCGAGAGCGCAAAGACCCGGGGCTTTGTGTCCTGCCTCCGGGTGCTGGGGGTCTCCCGGCCGGGACGGGAGCTGCTTTCCGTGCTGCCTGATCCGCTGATGACTTCTCCGGCCAGGACACTGAAGCAGCGGCCGACGCTCACTGAAGATCCGTCTTTACAGGCGGATTTTTTTGCATCGTCCCTGTGGGAAGAGTTCTCAGATCAGCCACATAACGATTTCACTGAAAAGCTGATTGTTTTATGACGCTTTTTTGGCTATAATACACATGATGCCATGCGATGATTTGGCATTGTTACGACAACAGGGGAGGTATTCGACATGAAATTGATTTATGCGATCATACGGAATGACAACGAGGATGATGTGGTATCCGCCCTGATGAAGGAGCGGTTTCAGGTGACAAAGCTGGCCACCACCGGCGGCTTCCTGCGGAAGGGAAACACCACCCTGATGATTGCCACAGAGGACAGCCTGGTAGACAATTGCATTTCGCTCATCAAGAAGCAGTGCGGCAAGCGGCAGAAGATCACCGTGAATATGCCCTATATGTCCGGCACAACGATGATGAATTACAGCACCATGCCCATGAGCGTGGAAATCGGGGGTGCGACCATCATGGTTGTGAATCTGGAGCGCTTTGAGAAAGAGTAGGGGGCCTTGCATCGAAAAAGATGCATGGAAAGGGCTTACCCGCATCTTGCGGACGCTTTGGAATCGAGTATAATATTTCTGCATGAAGTATTGTATACAAACTTCTGCGGCTTGCCGCAGGAGATCAATAATTCTTATTTAAATGAGAGGAGAAACACCAATGGCATTTATTGACAAGGTCAAGGAAAGAGCAAGATCCAACAAGAAGACTATCGTTCTTCCGGAGTCAATGGACAAGAGAACCTACGAGGCTGCTGAGAAGATTCTGAAGGAGGATATCGCGAACATCGTGATCATCGGTACTCCGGAGGAGATCGAGAAGTACGGTCAGGGCTATGATATCTCCGGTGCCACCATTGTGGATCCGTTCAACGATCCGAACAAGCAGAAGTACATCGACAAGTTCGTTGAGCTGAGAGCAAAGAAGGGTGTGACTCCGGAGCAGGCTCAGGAGCAGATGGAGAAGGATTACATGTACTATGCCTGCCTGATGTGCAAGTGCGGTGACGCTGACGGTGCTGTATCCGGCGCTTGTCATTCCACCGGTAACACCATCAGACCGGCTCTGCAGCTGCTGAAGACCAAGCCGGGCATCAGCTCTGTTTCCGGCTTCTTCCTGATGGAGGTTGCAGATTGTGAGTACGGCGAGAACGGTCTTTTCGTATTCGCTGACTGCGCAGTAAACACTGACTTCGACTCCAACAAGCTGGCTGAGATCGCCGGTCTTTCCGCTGAGAGCTTCAAGATGCTGGTTGGCGCTGAGCCGAAGGTGGCAATGCTTTCCTATTCCTCCAAGGGCTCCGCTAAGCATGCTGACGTAACAAAGGTTGCTGATGCTGTTGCCATCGCACACGAGAGATTCCCTGAGCTGGCATTGGACGGCGAGCTGCAGCTGGATGCTGCTCTGGTTCCGTCAGTCGGCGAGTCCAAGGCACCGGGAAGCCCGGTAGCTGGACATGCCAACACGCTGGTATTCCCGTCTCTCGAGGCCGGCAACATTGGCTACAAGCTGGTACAGAGACTGGCTAAGGCCGGCGCTTACGGCCCGGTTCTCCAGGGTCTGTCTATGCCGGTAAACGATCTGTCCAGAGGCTGCTTCGCAGACGACATCGTAGGCGTTGTTGCGATCACTGCAGTACAGGCACAGCAGAACGGCTGATTTCGGTGAGGTTTATAATGACTCGCTGAGAGTCTGAAGCCCCGCACATGCTGCGGGGCCTTTCCATGAAAAAGTTTAAATAAAGGAGATAAGGTTTCATGAAAATTCTGGTAGTAAACTGCGGTTCTTCCTCTCTCAAGTATCAGCTGATCGACATGGAGGATGAGTCAGTACTGGCAAAGGGTCTCGTAGAGAGAATCGGCATTGACGGCAGCAAGCTGACCCACAAGGCTTCCGGCAAGGAGGATTTCGTTGTGGAGACAGCGGTTCCGGATCACTCCGTTGCTGTGAAGCTGGTATTCGATGCCCTGACAGATGCTGAGCACGGCGTTGTGAAGTCTGTGGATGAGATCGGTGCCATCGGTCACCGTGTGCTCCATGCAGGTACACAGATCACAGAGTCCTGCATTGTGGATGAGCGCGTGAAGGAAATCGTACGTTCCTGCTTCGATCTCGGCCCTCTGCACAATCCGGCAAACCTCATGGGCATCGAGGCTTGCGAGAAGGTCGTTCCGGGCAAGAAGAACGTGGCTGTATTCGATACCACCTTCGGTATGACACTGCCGGAGAAGGCTTACTACTATGCTATCCCCACAGAGTACTACGAGAAGTACAGCATTCGTCGCTACGGCTTCCACGGCACCTCTCACGGCTATGTATCCAAGGAGACCATCCGCTTCGGCAACCTGGATCCGGAGAAGGCAAAGGTTATCGTTTGCCACCTGGGCAATGGTGCTTCCATCTCTGCTTCCATCGGCGGCAAGGGTGTAGATACCTCCATGGGCCTCACACCGCTTGAGGGTCTGATCATGGGAACACGTTCCGGCGATATCGATCCGGCAGCGGTTCAGTTCATCTGCAACCACGAGCATAAGACAGTGGATGAGGTGCTGAACATCCTCAACAAGAAGTCCGGTGTGCTGGGACTTTCCGGCGTATCCTCTGACTTCCGTGATGTTGAGAAGGCTGCTGAGGAAGGCAACCATATGGCTGAGGTTGCTCTGGAGGCTTTCCGTTACAGAGTGGCTAAGTACATCGGCTCCTATGTGGCTGCTATGAACGGCGTTGACGCCATTGCCTTCACTGCCGGTGTCGGCGAGAACGACAAGAAGACCAGAAAGCTCATTGTAGAGGAGTATCTGGGCTTCCTGGGCGCAAAGATCGACGATGAGAGAAACGATGTGCGCGGCGAGGAGAGACTGATCTCTGCAGATGACTCCAAGGTGAAGATCTTCCTGATTCCCACCAACGAGGAGCTGGCCATCGCAAGAGATACGCTGAGACTTGTTGAGGGCTAAGCCCGGATTCCTCTCAAAAAGTACTTGCATTTCATAAGGAAATGTAGTATTGTTTATCGAGTGCGCAGCGCACGAATGTATTTTGAACGCTGCGTATTCCGAATACAAAATCAAAACCGTTTGGATAGAAGGCCCGGTATGACGAAGGAGGTGTAAGTATGTCAATTTGTCCTAAGAATAAATCTTCAAAGGCACATAGAGATAGCAGAAGAGCTAACTGGAAGATGGGTGCTATGAACCTGGTAAAGTGTTCCAAGTGCGGTGCGCTTGTTATGCCTCACAGAGTCTGCAAGGCATGCGGTTCTTACAATAAGCGTGAGATCGTTAAGGTTGAGGACTGATCCTGAACGAAACAGGTATGAAAGAGAGGAATCCATGATTGGGTTCCTCTTTTTTGTTGTCCGTGGTATAATGTGCCTGTCATACAGGCGAGAATACGAGGTAAAATATGAAAAAGATTTTTACGCTTGTACGGATTGTCTGTCTCACACTGCTGACCTGCCTCTTGCTGGCGGGCTGCGGCAAGCACATGCTTGTCTACCATGTCAACAAATCCAGCGGACTTCAGGAATATGAGTCGGAGCTGGCAGAGGAGTCTCTGGCGGAGGAATCCATTGCGGAAGCCTCCCGGGAGGCGGAAGAGGCGAAGGCGGCAGAGCAGAAGAAGGCTGAAGAGAGAAGCTTTGTCAAAAAGGAAATCAGCCGGGAAAAAACAAAGGTAAAGGGCATTTACCTGACGGACTCCACGGCGGGCTCGGACCGCATGGAGGACATTATTTCGCATATTGATGAGACAGAACTGAATGCTGTGGTGATCGATGTCAAGAACGATGAGGGAAAGCTTGCCTTGGCATTGGATTCAGAGAAGCTGCAGACGCTGGGGGCTTCGGCGGGAACCATCAAGGATCTGCCGGGTCTGGTGCGTGAGCTTCATTCCCACGGCATCTATGCCATAGCCAGAATTGTCTGCTTCCGGGATCCGCATATGGCTGAGCTTCGGCCGGATCTGATGGAGCGGAAAGTGGATGGGTCCTTGTTTTATGACCATTCCGGTATGTGCTGGGTAAATCCGTATAAGCAGGAGTATTGGGGATATCTGGATGCGGCGGCAGAGGGCTGTGCCTTGGCCGGCTTCGATGAGGTGCAGCTGGATTACGTGCGCTTTTGTACGGAAAAGGGCATGGAGTCAGTGGTGCATGAGGACGCAGACTGCGGAAAAACGGAGATCATTACGCGCTTTGTACAGTTCATGTCCGGCAGAGCAGCAGAGTATGGCATTTTCATGTCCACGGATGTATTCGGCACCATTATCGATTCCTACGAGGATGCAGAGGCTGTGGGGCAGGATTACGGGGAAATGTCGGCGGCGGCAGACTATATGTGTCCCATGATCTATCCGTCACACTACGGAGACGGAAGCTTCGGCATCGAACATCCGGATCTGGAACCGTATCAGACGATCAAAAGTGCCATGGAGAGTTCGGAAAGAGCGCTGAAAAAGGCGGCGAAGACGGATGCACCGCAGGCGGCGGTACGGCCCTGGCTGCAGGGCTTCACCGCAAGCTATCTGGAGCAGCACCTGGAGTATGATGCAGAGGCACTGCAGGCGCAGATCCGGGCGGTCTATGACAGCGGCGGCGAGGAATGGCTGATCTGGAATGCGGCCAATCGCTATGACTGGACGGCTTTTCAGAAGGCAGAGCAGTAAAAAGACAACGATGAATTTGCAGCAAAGGCGACAGAACAATGAGTGACAGCGGTTTTCAGATTCAGGAGGAACTTCAGAAGCTCCCGGCTATGCCGGGAGTTTATTTGATGCACGGACCCCGGGATGAGGTGATCTATGTGGGGAAGGCGAAGGTTCTCCGGAATCGGGTGAAGCAGTACTTTCAGAAGTCCTATAAGAAATCGGCAAAGATTCAGCAGATGGTCAGTCTGATCGAGCGCTTTGAATATATCGTGGTGGATTCGGAGCTGGAGGCACTGATCCTGGAGTCCAATCTCATCAAGGAATATAAGCCGCGGTACAACACGCTGCTGAAGGATGACAAGAACTATCCTTATATTAAGGTGACCATGGATGAGCAGTATCCCCGTATCGTAGCAGTGCGGAAGCGCCGCAATGACCGGGGAAAGTATTTCGGACCCTATGCCTCCATGGAGCAGGTCCAGGAGGTGCTGGAACTTTTGCGGAAGAGCTTTCATATCCGGAATTGCGACAAAAGCTTTACGGAAGATCATCCGCTGGAAAGGCATTGCATCTATTATGATATGAAGCAATGCGACGGTCCCTGCATAGGACGTCAGTCCCGGGAGCTCTATCTGGAGCGGGTGCGGGAGGCTGTCGATTTTCTGAACGGAAAGTATGAGGACATCCTGAAGGAGCTTTCCTTGAAAATGAGCCGTGCCTCCGACAATCTGGACTTCGAAACGGCCATGGAGATGCGGGATCTGATCCGGGCCATCGAGGCGGTACAGAACCGGCAGAAGATCACAGCCTATGACCAGGAGGACCGGGATATCATCGGAATGCGCAGGCAGTGGAACGACTGCATTATCCAGATCTTCTTTGTGCGGGACGGCAAGATCATCGGCCGGGACCATCAGTTCATCAGCATTGATCAGGAGTCTGCAGATGAAGAAATTCTCACCAGCTTCATTCAGCAGTACTATAACGGCACGCCCTTTATTCCGCGGGAAATCTGGGTGCAGACGCCACTGCCGGAGGAAAAGGTGCTGTCAGAGTGGCTGAGTCAGGCGAAGGGAAGGCGCGTCCTTGTGCGGGCACCCCAGAAGGGCATGAAGGAAAAACTGGTGGAGCTGGCGGTGACCAATGCCGGTATCCTGATGAATCGTTACAGCCAGCAGTATCGGGAGCAGGACCAAAAGACCAACCGGGCCATTCAGGAGCTGGGGGAGGTGATCGGACTGCCGAAGCCGCCGGTGCGGATTGAATCCTACGACATTTCCAATATATCCGGGGCCCAGAACGTGGGCTCCATGGTGGTCTATATCAATGGAAGACCGAAGCGCAATGACTATCGCAAGTTCCGCATACAGTCCGTGCAGGGGCCGGATGACTACGCCTCCATGCGAGAGGTGCTGACCCGGCGTTTTACCCATGGTCTGAAGGAAATGGCAGAAAATGCAGCCAAGGGGAAAAGGAATGAGCTGGGCTCCTTCTCCAGCTTTCCGGATCTGATTCTGATGGACGGCGGCAAGGGACAGGTGCATATCTGTGAGGAGGTACTGGATACCCTGGGGATTCATTCGGTGACGGTATGCGGCATGGTGAAGGATGACCGGCACCGGACCCGGGCACTGCTGTATCATGATGAGGAGCTGCCCCTGTCCCTGACCGGAGAGGCCTTCAAGCTGCTGACCCGGATTCAGGATGAGGTGCATCGCTTTGCCATTGAATACCATCGTTCGCTGCGGAGCCGGGAGCAGATTCATTCCATTCTGGATGATATCCCGGGTGTGGGACTGGTACGGAAGCGGGCGCTGCTCCGGCAATTCAAGGATGTGGATCATGTACGGAGCGCCTCTTTGGAGGAGCTGAGTGCCTGCCCGCATATGGATGACTATTCCGCTCGGCGGGTGTATGACTTTTTCCGGGCTGAGCATGCCAGCAATTCCAAGGACTTATGACGGAAGAGGCGGGCGAATGGTTGACGAATGCATAAATTGATTTATAATTAAAAGCTGTGCAATGCACAAAGGAAAAAACGGTAAGGAGAAGACCATGGCAAGATTCAATCATGAAGCGATAGAAAAGAAGTGGCAGGCATACTGGGATCAGAATCCCATCAATGCCAACGACGGCAAGAAGGAGAAGTACTACTGTCTGGATATGTTTCCGTATCCTTCGGGCTCCGGCCTGCATGTAGGACACTGGAGAGGCTATGTGATCTCCGATGCCTGGTCCCGTTACCAGCTGATCAAGGGCAAGTATGTGATCCATCCCATGGGCTGGGATGCCTTCGGACTTCCGGCTGAGAACTATGCCATCAAGATGGGCATTCATCCGGCCATCACCACAAAGAAGAATGTGGAGAACATCAAGCGTCAGCTGAAGCAGATCAATGCGCTCTATGACTGGGATATGGAGCTGAATACCACAGATCCGAAGTTCTACAAGTGGACCCAGTGGATTTTCGTGCAGATGTTCAAGAAGGGACTTGCCTATGAGAAGGAATTCCCCATCAACTGGTGCCCCAGCTGCAAGACCGGTCTCGCCAATGAGGAGGTAGTGGACGGTAAGTGTGAGCGCTGCGGCACGCCGGTGACCAAGAAGAACCTGCGTCAGTGGATGCTGAAGATCACAGCCTATGCGGATCGTCTTCTGGATGATCTGGACAAGCTGGACTGGCCGGAGAAGGTAAAGAAGATGCAGACCGAGTGGATCGGCCGCTCCTACGGCGCAGAGGTGGACTTCGGCATCGAGAATTCCGATGAGAAGCTGACCGTGTTTACGACCAGACCGGACACTCTGCATGGTGCTACCTTTCTTGTGCTGGCACCGGAGCATCCCATGGTGAAGAAGCTGACCACTGAGGAGCACCGTGAGGCAGTGGAGCACTACGTGCAGATGGCAGCCAACAAGTCCAATGTGGATCGTATGTCCGTAAATGACAAGGACAAGACCGGTGAGTTTACCGGAAGCTATGCGGTGAACCCGCTGAACGGCAAGAAGGCACCGATCTGGATTTCCGATTATGTCCTGGCAGATCACGGTACCGGCGCCATCATGTGCGTACCGGCCCACGATTCCAGAGACTTTGCTTTTGCGAAGAAGTTTGACCTTCCCATCATTCAGGTCATCGCAAAGGACGGCAAGGAGATCGAGGATATGCAGGAGGCTTATACCGAGGCATCCGGCATCATGATCAACTCCGGTGAGTGGAACGGCATGGAGTCCGCTGTCCTGAAGAAGGAAGCACCGCTGATGATTGAGAAGCTGGGCTTCGGCAAGAAGACCGTCAGCTACAAGCTTCGTGACTGGGTATTCTCCCGTCAGAGATACTGGGGTGAGCCGATCCCCATCGTACATTGCCCGACCTGTGGCAATGTTGCCGTGCCGGAGAATGAGCTTCCGCTGCGTCTGCCGGAGGTAGAAAATTATGAGCCCACAGGCACCGGCGAATCTCCGCTGGCAGCTATGACAGACTGGGTAAACTGCAGCTGTCCTCAGTGCGGCGGCCCGGCGAAGAGAGAGACCAACACCATGCCGCAGTGGGCAGGCTCCTCCTGGTACTTCCTCCGCTATGTGGATGTCAACAATGATCAGGAGCTGGTGAACCGTGAGAAGGCTGACAAGCTTCTGCCGGTGGATATGTATGTAGGCGGCGTGGAGCATGCGGTGCTGCATCTCCTGTATTCCCGCTTCTGGACCAAGTTCCTGTACGATATCGGTGTGATCGGCTTCGATGAGCCCTTCACAAAGCTCTTTAACCAGGGAATGATCACCGGCAAGAACGGCATCAAGATGTCGAAGTCCAAGGGCAATGTTGTTTCTCCGGATGATCTGGTTCGTGACTACGGCTGTGATGCCCTCCGTCTCTATGAGCTTTTCGTAGGCCCGCCCGAGCTGGATGCTGAATGGGATGACCGCGGTATCGACGGCGTTTACCGTTTCCTGAACCGCTTCTACAATCTGGTGCAGGAGTCCAAGGATAAGGACATCGAGGCCACCAAGGATATGATTCGTCTTCGCCATAACCTGGTGCATGACATCGAGCAGCGTTTTGAGGCATTCTCATTGAACACCGTGGTTTCCGGCTTCATGGAGTACAACAACGCCATGGTGGATCTGGCCAAGAAGCATGGCGGCATGGATAAGGAGACACTGAAGACCTTCTCCATCCTTCTGGCACCCTTCGCACCGCACATGGCAGAGGAGTGCTGGCATGATCTGGGCGGCGAGGATACCGTATTCCACGGCGGCTGGCCGGAGTATGACGAGGAGGCCATGAAGACCGACGAGCTCGAGATCCCGGTGCAGCAGAACGGCAAGACCCGTGCTGTGATCATGATTCAGCAGAACGAGGATAAGGCGTCTGTTCTGGAAAAGGCCAAGGCAGCCGTTGCTGATAAGCTGACAGGAAACATCGTGAAGGAAATCTATGTTCCTGGAAAAATCGTAAATTTTGTTGTGAAATAAGCTGCTTTAAGAGCCCTGCGTCCTTCGGGACGCAGGGTATTTTTTTAAAACTCGCGTAAGAGATTCGTTAAATGTTTTTTATCAAAATAGCGATATACAAATCCTGCAAATGTGATAAGATAAGTAGCACCGACCGGAAGGAAATCTAAAAATTTTCTAAAATTTTCGGATGAAAGAGGAGAACGGACGGTTTGAAAAATCTTTAGTTTGCGTGACAGGATATAGAGCGGGTGAGCAGATGAGCAGAGACTACAATGATGCGAGAAGAGGGGGCTCCCGGGCGCGCGGGGCATCCAGGGGCAGAAATGCCCGGACAAAGGGAACAGAAAGAGGCGGATACAGCCAGGAGAGCAGAAAGAGTACAGCGACCGGCGGCAGAAGCAGCTACAGCGGAGGCTATGGCAAGCGGCGCGGCAGCAGCGGAAACGGCAAAGCGGGGCTGGCCATCGGCGGTGTTGTGGCAGCAGCTGCACTGGTGATCGGCGCAGCGGTACTGTTTAAGAGTGGCCTGCTGGGGTACAGTACAGCAGAGGAGAGTGAGGCAGCGGAGACCACCGCACTGGTGCTGGATCAGAATGTGATCAATACGGATCTGTACCTGGATTATTCTGCGCTGGCACCGGGTGCTGAGCTTCTGAATCTGAAGGGTATGACGGAGGATGAGGTGCTGGCGAAGCTGCAGGGAAGCTACAGCTGGTCTCTTACGGTGAAAAATCCGAACCCGAATCTGGATTCCTTTACCATGGTGGATCTGGAGGAGGAGAGCCAGAAGCAGCAGGAAAGTTCCGGCGGCGGTACAGATAATGAAGGAACTGAGGAACGGGTGGAGGTCAGCAGCCCCTATGCTTCCGTGACGATTCGGCCCTCCAAGAGTGAGTTTGCGGTGCCGGACCTGATTCAGGAGTCGCTGAAAAGCTATGTAGATCAGATTTTCGCGGATTACGACAGTCAGAGAGATGACATTGCCTCCTCCATGGCGGCAGAGAATGCGGCGAAGGAATCAGCTGAGAAGGAAAAAGAAAAGAATAAGGACAGCACAGAGGACGGCAGCACCGAAAGCAGCAGCGTCTCTCGGCAGGCGGATTATGCACTGCAGCTTCCGGATTTTACGGATACAGTAAAGGATGAGATGACGCAGCTGGCGCTGGTATGGAAGATGTCGGCCACCAACGGCGGTCTGACCGGCTATGACAGCGAAAAGGGTGAGTTTGTTTTCGGCGGCAGCAAGGATGGCTATGAGATCGATGCGGATGCCACGGCGGAAAAGGTCATGGAGGCCCTGTCTGCCGGAAATTATACGGAAGAGATCACTGCGGTAGGCAATGCGGTTTCTCCGTCCGGCTCGGTAAAAAGTAAGTATACCACCATCGGCAGCTATACCACGAAGACCACCTCCAATGCTGTACGGAACAAGAACATTCAGCTGGCGGCGAAGGCAGTGAACGGTACGGTGGTGAAGCCGGGGCAGGAGTTTTCCTTCAATGATACCGTGGGTCAGCGAACGGAGGCCAAGGGCTACGGCGGTGCACCGGCCTACAACAACGGCGAGGTGGTGCAGGAGGTCGGCGGCGGTATCTGCCAGGTGTCTACCACATTGTACAATGCCGTGTTCCGGGCTGGTCTCACCACCACCTACCGGCGTTCCCATACCTTTGCGCCTACCTATGTCACACCGGGCATGGATGCTACGGTTTCCTGGCCGGGACCGGATTACCAGTTTGTGAACAATTCGGACTATCCCATCGGTATCCGGGCAAGCTATTCTGACCAGAGTGTAACGGTTTCCATTTACGGCGTGCGGATTCTGCCGGAGGGCGTGACCTGGGAGCTGACGTCTGAGAAGGTGAAGGATCTGCCGGTACCGGCGGCGCAGGTCATCACGCCGGCGGAGGGCAGCGAAAGCAATGGCTCTGCCGGTTCGGAGTGGCAGGCCTATAAGATCATCACCACCAACGGCAAGACCGAAAAGGTGAAGGATCACTACACCAGCTATAAGGGACATACGCCGAAGAAGTATGCCGAGAATGCCGCCACGACAGCGGAGAGCAGCAGCGCAGCGGAAAGCAGTGCGGAATCCACTTCGGCAGCAGAGAGCAGCAAGGCGGCAGAGAGCAGCGCTGTAGAGACTACTGCGGCAAGCACCACGACAGCAGCGCAGACGCAGGCGGCACCTGCGCCGGAGACCACAAAGAGTGAAACAGAGATTTCACCGGGACCAGTGATTTCAGACGGCGGTCCTTCGGGAGGAGATGATGTCATCTCCGGCGGTCCCGGAGAGTCCTGACAGAGCGAAAACAAGACTCTGTGAATTAGTTATCAGGAATGATAAAAAAATAACCAAACAGACAGGGGGATTTCACGCCCCTGTCTGTTTATTTTTACGGGAACATTTATGGGTATTTGGGCATAGTACACGATATAAAGTTAGGTGCGTGTAACTATATTCGTGCAAAATGATTGTATTTTATTTTGTACCGAATGGTTTTTCTTTGCTTTTTAAACGGAAAATGCTATACTACTCTATGTGTATGATGTCCCGTGTGGGTTCTCATATAACTAACCGCATCCAATGTGGCTATTCATTTTTTTAGGAGGAATTCTTATGGCAAGAAAAATGAAAACTATGGATGGAAACCAGGCTGCTGCACATGCATCCTATGCATTTTCAGAAGTCGCTGCGATCTTTCCTATCACGCCTTCATCTGTTATGCCCGAGCATGTAGATGAGTGGGCAACAGAAGGAAGAAAGAACATCCTCGGCGAGACCGTTCAGGTTACCGAGATGCAGTCTGAGGCTGGTGCTGCCGGTGCAGTACACGGCTCCCTTGCTGCCGGTGCTCTGACAACTACCTTCACTGCTTCTCAGGGTCTCCTGCTGATGATCCCCGACCTGTACAAGGTTGCCGGTGAGCAGCTCCCCGGTGTGTTTGATGTATCTGCTCGTGCAGTTGCTTCTCACGCACTTTCCATCTTCGGTGATCACTCTGATGTTATGGCCTGCCGCCAGACCGGTTGTGCTATGCTCTGCGAGTCTTCTGTACAGGAAGTTATGGATCTGACTCCGGTTGCACACCTTTCTGCTCTGAAGGGCAAGGTTCCTTTCATCAACTTCTTCGACGGATTCAGAACCTCTCACGAGATTCAGAAGATCGAGGAGTGGGACTACGAGGATCTGAAGGACATGGTAGACTGGCAGTATGTTGACGAGTTCAGAGCCAACGCCCTGAATCCGAACCATCCTGTTGAGAGAGGTTCTGCACAGAACCCGGATATCTTCTTCCAGGCTCGTGAGGCATCCAACCCTTACTATGATGCACTTCCGGCAATCGTTCAGGAGTACATGGACAAGGTAAATGCTAAGCTGGGAACAGACTATAAGCTCTTCAACTACTATGGTGCTGCTGATGCTGAGCATGTCATCATTGCCATGGGTTCCGTAAATGATACCATTGAGGAGACCATCGACTACCTCGTAAAGACAGAGGGTGCTAAGGTCGGCGTTGTGAAGGTAAGACTGTACAGACCGTTCTCTACAGAGGCTTTCCTTTCCGCTATTCCGGAGACTGCTAAGGTGATCACTGTTCTTGACAGAACAAAGGAGCCGGGCTCCATCGGTGAGCCGCTGTACCTGGATGTTGTTGCTGCTCTGCAGGGAAGCAAGTTCGCAGGCTGCACAGTACTGTCCGGACGTTACGGCCTCGGTTCCAAGGATACCACACCGGCACAGATCGTCGCTGTTTACAATAACACAGAGAAGAAGAGATTCACCATCGGTATCAACGATGATGTGACTTATCTGTCACTGCCGGTTGGCGCTCCGCTGGTTACCACACCGGAGGGAACCGTTAACTGTAAGTTCTGGGGTCTCGGTGCCGACGGTACTGTAGGTGCCAACAAGAACTCTATCAAGATCATCGGTGACAACACTGACATGTACGCACAGGCTTATTTCGATTATGATTCCAAGAAGTCCGGCGGTGTTACCATGTCTCACCTGCGTTTCGGTAAGAAGCCCATTAAGTCCACCTACCTGATCCACAGAGCAAACTTCGTTGCCTGCCACAACCCGGCATACGTAACCAAGTTCAACATGGTACAGGAGCTGGTTGACGGCGGTACCTTCCTTCTGAACTGCGCATGGAGCAAGGATGAGGTTGCAGACCACCTTCCCGGCCAGATGAAGAAGTACATGGCTGATCACAAGATCAAGTTCTACATCATAAACGGTGTCAAGATCGGTATTGAGACAGGCATGGGCCCGACACGTATCAACACCATCCTCCAGTCTGCTTTCTTCACGCTGACCGGCATCATCCCTCCTGCAGAGGCAAACAAGCTCATGAAGGATGCGGCACAGAAGACCTACGGCCGTAAGGGTGAGGACGTTGTTAAGAAGAACTGGGCAGCTATCGATGCTGGTGCCAACGCTTTCGAAGAGGTTGAGGTTCCGGCTGACTGGGCAAACTGTGTGGATGAAGGCCTTGAGTTCAAGGATAAGACAGAGGGCAAGAAGGACGTTCTTGATTTCGTCAACAACATCCAGAATGCCGTTTCCGCACAGGAAGGAAACAACCTGCCGGTATCTGCTTTCAAGCCGTATGTAGATGGTACAACACCTTCCGGAACAGCTGCTTACGAGAAGAGAGGCATTGCCGTAAACGTTCCCGTATGGAATCCGGACAACTGTATCGAGTGTAACTTCTGTTCCTATGTATGTCCTCATGGTGCAATCAGACCCTTCGCTTATACTGAGGCTGAGGCTGCTGCAGCACCGGAAGGCAATACCACAAAGGATCTGACCGGTATGCCCGGCTACAAGTTCGGCATCAAGACCTCTGTTCTTGACTGTACCGGATGCGGCTCTTGCGCAAATGTATGTCCTGGCAAGAAGGGCGAGAAGGCTCTGACCATGTCCCCGATCGGCGAGAACCTGAACAGACAGCAGTACTTCGACTATGCTGAGAAGCTTCCGGAGAAGGCTGATGTTGTGGCTAAGTTCAAGGAGGTTTCTGTTAAGGGATCTCAGTTCAAGAAGCCGCTGTTCGAGTACTCAGGCGCATGCCCGGGCTGTGGTGAGACACCGTATGCTAAGCTCATCACACAGCTCTTCGGTGAGAGAATGTACATTGCCAACGCAACAGGATGTTCTTCCATCTGGGGTAACTCTTCACCGTCCACACCGTACACAGTAAATGCCAAGGGACAGGGCCCGGCATGGGATAACTCTCTCTTCGAGGATAACGCTGAGTTCGGTTATGGTATGCTGCTTGCACAGAATGCAATCCGTGACAGACTGAAGAAGCAGGTTGAGAGACTGGCTGAGGCAGATGCATCTGTTAAGGATGTTTGCCAGGAGTATCTGGATACCTTCACAGTTGGTGCAACCAACGGTGTGGCTACAGAGAAGCTGGTGGCTGCTCTGGCAGGCAAGACAGACGAGATCTCCAAGGATCTGGTAAAGAATAAGGACTTCCTTGCTAAGAAGAGCCAGTGGATCTTCGGTGGTGACGGATGGGCTTATGATATCGGTTTCGGCGGACTGGATCATGTACTTGCTTCCGGCAAGGATATCAATGTGATGGTTTACGATACTGAGGTTTACTCCAACACAGGCGGACAGTCTTCCAAGTCCACACCGACCGGTGCTGTTGCACAGTTCGCAGCCGGCGGTAAGGAGACCAAGAAGAAGGATCTGGCAGGCATCGCAATGTCCTATGGCTATGTATATGTAGCGCATATCGCTATGGGTGCTGACATGCAGCAGACTGTGAAGGCTATTGCTGAGGCTGAGGCATATCCGGGACCGTCCCTGATCATCGCTTACGCACCTTGTATCAACCACGGCATCAAGAAGGGCATGGCTAAGGCTATGACCGAGGAGAAGCTGGCTGTTGAGTCCGGATACTGGAACAACTTCCGTTTCAACCCGCTGGGCGGCGACAAGAAGTTCACTCTGGATTCCAAGGAGCCGAAGTACGAAGGATATCAGGACTTCCTGAAGGGCGAGGTACGTTACCTGTCACTTGCTCTGAAGAACCCTGAGCGTGCAGCTAAGCTGGATGCTAAGAATGAGGAAGAGGCTAAGGAGAGATACGAGCACCTGAAGAAGCTGCTTGATATGTACAACAAGTAATATGAGTACAGATTCATTCTGAAAGCCTTATGAGAGGGACGCGTGCATAACGCGTCTCTCTTTTGTATCCAAACATTGCCTAAACAAAAGATCTATGGTAAAACATACAGAGGAGTTCTGAGAGAAATGGTCTGAAGCCCTTCAACCTGTTTCTATCAGAGCTGTTGCTGTTGAATGAAATCGGAGAAAAAGATGAGAAAAGTGATCGTAGCAGTGGTGGGCCGTCCCAATGTAGGCAAGTCCACACTTTTTAACCTGATTGCAGGTAAGCAGATCTCCATCGTGAAGGATACCCCGGGCGTCACCCGCGACCGTATCTATGCCGAGGGAGAGTGGCTGAACAATAAATTTACGCTGGTGGATACCGGCGGTATCGAGCCGGAGTCGGGGGACATCATCCTGCAGCAGATGCGCTCTCAGGCGGAGCTGGCCATCAATACCGCAGATGTCATCATTTTTGTGACGGATGTGCGCACCGGCGTGGTGGATGCGGACTATGAAGTGGCAGACATGCTGCGGAAGTCCGGCAAGCCTGTGGTGCTCTGCGTCAACAAGGTGGATAACTTCCAGAAGTTCGGAAATGACATTTATGAGTTCTATAATCTGGGTCTTGGGGATCCCTTCGGCGTTTCTTCGGTAAACCAGATGGGCATCGGCGACCTTCTGGATGAGGTGGTGAAGCATTTCCCCAAGGAACTGGCAGACGCTTCGGACAATGATTATGTCAAGATTGCGCTGATCGGTAAGCCCAATGTAGGAAAGAGCTCTGTCATCAACAAGCTGCTTGGACAGAATCGTGTCATTGTGTCTGATGTTGCGGGTACCACGAGAGATGCCATTGACACGGAGCTGGTGCACAACGGCGAGCATTTCATCTTCATCGATACGGCCGGTATTCGCCGGAAGGGAAAGATCACGGACGATATCGAGCGGTATTCTGTCATTCGGACCGTTGCGGCTGTGGATCGCGCCGACATTTGCCTGGTATTGATTGATGCGACCCAGGGTGTGACGGACGGTGATGCGAGAATCGCCGGCATTGCGCATGAGTCCGGTAAGGGTGTCATCATCTGCGTGAACAAGTGGGATGCCATCGAGAAGAACGACAAGACCATGCAGGAGTTTACCCTGAAGCTGAAGGAAAAGTTCGCTTATATGGACTACGCGGAGTTCCTTTTCATTTCCGCGGAGACGGGACAGCGTCTGAACAAGATTTTTGATCTGGTGGATCTGGTGCGTCAGAACCAGACACTGCGCATCAAGACCGGTGTTCTGAACGAGATCATGACCCGGGCAACGGCCATGAAGCAGCCGCCCTCCGATAAGGGCAAACGTCTGAAGCTGTTCTACATGACCCAGATCGGTGTGGAGCCGCCCACCTTCGTGATTTTTGTGAATGACCGGGAGCTGATGCACTTCTCCTATACCAGATACATTGAAAATCAGGTGCGGGAGGCCTTCGGCTTCGTGGGTACGCCCCTTCGCTTCATCATTCGTGAGAGAGGCGAGGAGAAGATATGAGCATACAGCAGATTGTGATTGCCCTGGTGGTGGGCTATCTTTTCGGAAACATCCCCAACGGCTATCTTTATGCCAGAGCCAAGGGCGTGGACATTTTTAAGGTGGGCTCCGGCAATCCCGGCAGCACCAATGTAACCCGGGCGCTCGGGAAAAAGGCAGGGTTCACGGTGCTCTTGATGGACATTGCCAAGACGGTGGTGCCGGTGCTTCTGCTCCATCTTCTGTGGAAGCCGGGGCAGGAGATCACCACGCTGCTGGTGATGTATACCGGCTTTGGTGCCATTCTCGGACATACCTTTACCTTTCTGCCGCACCTCAGAGGCGGCAAGGGAGTGGCCTGCACCGGTGCCTTGATCATTATGTTCGACTGGCGGGTGGCGATCGTCTTATTGCTCCTGCTGATTCTGATTGTGCTGGTGACCGGTTATGTGAGTCTGGGCTCTATGATTGGAGAGAGCTGCTTCTTCCTGCTGATTCTTCTGCTCGGCAGAAGCGGATACCTGCCGGTGACGACGAATACATACCTGAGCTGCTGCGTCCTGTCCTTTTTGATGGCGGTTCTGTGCATTTATCAGCACAGAAGCAATATTCAGCGTCTGTTGCACGGAACAGAAAATAAGTTTGGGAAAAAGAAAGATTAACAGGCAGGCTTCGGCCTGCCTTTCTTAGAAGAAGGAGAAGAAACTATGAAGGCTGGAATCATTGGAGCGGGTACCTGGGGTACCGCACTGGCAATTATTCTGAATCGAAACGGACATGAGGTATGCATTTGGTCGAAGTTCGAGGCGGAGCTGACCGCTTTGCAGGAAACTCATCAGCATAAGAATCTGCCGGGTGCTGTGCTGCCGGATTCTATGCAGTATTCAAGTAATCTGCAGCAGGTGGTGCAGGAAAGTGAGCTGCTGGTGATGGCAGTTCCTTCTATATATATTAGGAGTACGGCGGAGGAGATGAAGCCCTATGTTAAGGAGGGACAGATTCTGGTTTCTGTGGCGAAGGGCATCGAAGAGGGGAGCATGATGACCATGACAGACATTCTGGAGGAGGTGCTTCCCCAGGCGGATGTGGCGGTCCTGTCCGGTCCCTCCCATGCGGAGGAGGTTTCCCGGCTGATCCCCACCACCATTGTGACCTCAGCCCATTCCGAGGCAACGGCTCGAAAAATTCAGGATGCTTTCATGCAGCCCAGCTTCCGTGTATACATCAATGCGGATATGAAGGGCATTGAGATCGGTGCGGCGCTGAAGAACGTCATCGCACTGGCAGCGGGCATTGCGGATGGCCTGGGCTACGGAGACAATACGAAGGCAGCCCTCATTACCCGGGGTATTGCGGAAATCACGCGGCTGGGTGTAAAGATGGGCTGCAAGCTGGAAACCTTTGGGGGCCTGTCCGGCATCGGCGACCTGATCGTGACCTGTGCTTCCATGCATTCCCGGAATCGGCGGGCCGGCATCCTCATCGGTGAGGGGAAGAGCTATCAGGAAGCCATGCAGGAGGTGGGGCAGATCGTAGAGGGCGTCTATGCGGCAAAGGCCGGCTTGGAGCTTTCCCGGAAATATGCGGTGTCCATGCCTATCGTGGAGCAGGTGAATGCGGTTCTCTTCGAAAACAAATCTCCCCGGGAAGCTGTGAATGAGCTTATGCAGCGGGGTAAGCGGGCGGAGAGCAGCGGTGTGGCGTATACAGAATAAAAACATTTTCCATAACCGAAAAATGGGTGCTGATATAACATATTCGAATATCGGAAATGCAAAAGCTTCTGAAATGTTATCAAATACGTTGACAATACGCTTTTGCCTGCCCTATAATATGGAACAGTTTCAGGATGCATTGTCCTGGAGGTTTAGGAGGAAAATATTATGAAAAAGTTAATCAGCGCAAGCATGGCAGCTGCAATGGTAGTATCTCTTGCAGCCTGCGGTTCATCTTCATCCACAAGCACAGCAACCACTGCAGCAGCAGGTGAGACAGCAGCAGCCGGTGAGGCAAGCAGCTCCGAGGAAAAGGACGGCAGCCTTACCTGGAAGATCGGCGGCCAGGGACCTCTGACCGGCGGTGCAGCTGTATACGGTACAGCCGTTGTAAACGGTGCTGAGCTGGCCATCAACGAGATCAATGAGGCAGGCGGCATCAACGGCTATCAGGTAGAGTACAAGAAGGCCGATGACGAGCACGATCAGGAGAAGGCGGTCAATGCATTCAACTCCCTGAAGGACTGGGGCATGCAGATGCTCATCGGACCGACCACTTCTGCGCCGACCATCGCTGTAGCAACTGAGGCTGCTAACGACAATCTGTTCATGATTTCCCCGTCAGGCTCTGCAGTAGACTGCACCGCTGAGAAGAACGCGTTCCGTGTATGCTTCTCTGACCCGGCACAGGGAACCAAGTCTGCACAGTACATCGGCGAGCATAAGCTGGCTGAGAAGGTTGGTATCATCTATGATTCCTCTGACGTTTATTCCTCCGGCATCCATGATGCTTTTGTAGAGGAAGCACCGAACCAGGGCATCGAGGTTGTGGCTGATGAGCAGTTCACAGCAGATTCCAACAAGGACTTCTCCACACAGCTGCAGAAGATGAAGGATGCCGGCGCTGAGCTTGTATTCCTTCCGTTCTACTACACAGAGGCTGCTCTGGTTCTGACCCAGGCCAACACCATGGGCTTCCAGCCGACATTCTTCGGTTGCGACGGCATGGATGGTATCCTGAACGTTGAGAACTTTGATACTTCTCTGGCTGAGGGCCTGATGCTCCTGACACCGTTCGCGCCGGACGCTGAGGATGATTTGACCCAGAACTTCGTAAAGAACTACGAGGCACAGTACGGTGAGACACCGATCCAGTTTGCTGCAGATGCTTATGATGCTGCTTACATCATCAAGGAAGCTGCTGAGAAGGCAAACCTTGATCCGTCTATGTCTGTTGACGAGATTGGCACTGCTATGGAGCAGGCTATGACAGAGATCACCTACGATGGTCTGACCGGTGAGGGCATGACCTGGAATGAAGGCGGCGACGTGGATAAGACACCGAAGGCCGTTGTGATCCAGGATGGCGCTTACGTATCTGCTGAGTAATCAGAAGACAATGAAATAAAGTGAGCAAAAAGGGTTGCTTGAAAAAGCAGCCCTTTTTCGGCTTTATGGCGGCATGTTGGTTTGTTTTGGAAAATATAGGAAGCACGAGGGGTGCAAAGATGATGAGTTTTATTTCATACTTGCTGAGTGGTGTCAGTCTCGGTTCGGTATATGCGATTATCGCACTGGGCTACACAATGGTATATGGTATTGCCAAGATGTTGAATTTCGCACATGGCGATATTCTGATGGTGGGAGGCTATGCGGCATTTATTGCCTTTAATAACCTGGGTCTGCCGATTCCCCTTGCCGTACTGGTGTCTGTGGTTGTCTGTACAGTGCTGGGCATGCTGATTGAGCGGGTGGCCTACAAGCCCCTGCGTCAGGCCAACTCTCTGTCGGTGCTCATTACCGCCATTGGTGTTTCCTATCTTCTTCAGAATCTGGCGCTGCTTCTCTTCAGTGCGAATCCCAAGAGCTTCAGCTCCTTCGTACCGCTGCAGCCGCTGCATCTGGCAGGCGGTGCCCTGACCATTTCCGGCGAGACCATTGTGACCATCATCACCTGCATCGTGATTGTTCTCGCACTGCTGGCCTTTATCAACAAGACCAAGATGGGACAGGCAATGCTGGCGGTTTCCGAGGATAAGGGTGCGGCCACGCTGATGGGCGTCAATGTCAACAGCACCATTGCCATGACCTTCGCTATCGGTTCGGCTCTCGCGGCCATTGCGGGCATACTGCTTTGCTCCGCCTATCCGACATTGACACCGACCACCGGTGCCATGCCCGGCATCAAGGCTTTCGTGGCAGCCGTGCTCGGCGGTATCGGTTCCATTCCGGGAGCCTTCATCGGCGGTATCATCCTGGGTGTTCTGGAAAATCTTTCGAAGGCCTATATTTCTTCAAAGCTTTCGGATGCCATCGTATTTTCTGTGCTGATCATTGTACTGCTGGTAAAGCCGACAGGCATCCTCGGAAAGAAAATCATGGAGAAAGTGTGAGGCCTTATGAGTAAAGCAAAAAAAGAAATGAATATGTCATCGGCCAAGGCCAGAGAGCTTCGTTCCAATGCCATTACCTTCGGCATGGTGATCCTCGCTTATGTGGTTGTGGAGATTCTGCTTCAGACAGGACATGTGAATTCCCTGATGAAGGGACTGCTGGTTCCGCTTTGTACCTATTCCATCATGGCGGTCAGCCTGAATCTGGTGGTGGGTATCTCCGGAGAGCTTTCTCTGGGTCATGCGGGCTTTATGTGTCTGGGTGCCTTTTCTTCGGCAACCTGGTCCATGCTCATGAAGGGCAGCGGTATGCCGGAGCTCCTCAGCTTCGTTATCGCCATCCTCATCGGTGCGGTGACGGCTGCGGTTTTCGGATTCCTCATCGGTATCCCGGTGCTTCGCCTGAAGGGCGACTATCTGGCGATCGTAACCCTTGCCTTCGGTGAAATCATCAAGAACATCATCAATGCGCTGTATTTCGGCGTGGACTCCAACGGTCCCCATTTCTCTCTGAAGGACAGCACCTCACTGGGGATGGAGAAGAGCGGAACCATCATCATCAAGGGCGCCCAGGGTATCACCGGTGCGCCGAAGATGTCTACCTTTACCATCGGTGTGGTGATCCTGCTGATTTCCCTGTTTATTGTCCTGAACCTGATGCATTCCAGAACCGGACGGGCCATCATGGCCATCCGTGACAACCGCATCGCGGCGGAGTCCATCGGTCTGAACCCCACACGCTTTAAGCTCCTGGCGTTCACCATTTCTGCGGCGATTGCCGGTGTCGGCGGTGTGCTCTATGCCCATAACCTGAGCTCCCTGCAGGCGCTGCCGAAGAACTTCGGCTACAACCAGTCCATCATGATTCTGGTATTTGTGGTACTGGGCGGTATCGGCAATATGCGCGGCTCCGTGATTGCGGCTGTGGTATTGACCCTCCTGCCGGAGATGCTGCGTTCTCTGAATGATTATCGTATGCTGATCTACGCGATCTTCCTGATCCTGATGATGCTGTTTACCTCTGCGCCCAGCTGGATCCAGATGCGTGAGCGGATTCTGCTGCGCTTCCGGAAGGAGCAGAAGAAGGACGGAAAGGAGCAGAACTGATATGGCAATTTTGGATGTAAATACGCTCGGCATTAACTTCGGCGGTCTGAAGGCCGTGGACAATTTTAATGTACAGATCGAGAAGAATGAACTCTACGGCCTGATCGGCCCCAACGGCGCCGGAAAGACCACCGTATTCAACCTGCTTACCGGTGTGTATCAGCCGACCACTGGAAAAATTATTCTGGACAATGACGACATTACCGGTCTTCCCTGTGTGGAAATCAACAAGCGCGGCATTGCCAGAACCTTCCAGAATATCCGTCTCTTCGGACAACTGTCTGTGCTGGACAATGTAAAGGCCGGCCTGCACAATCACCATTGCTATTCTACGCTGGACGGCATTCTGCGGACACCGAAGTTTCATAAGGTGGAGCGCGAGATGGATGCGCGTGCCATGGAGCTTCTGAAGGTGTTTGGCCTGGATGTGTTTGCGGATTACAAGGCCTCCAACCTGCCCTACGGTCAGCAGAGAAAGCTGGAGATCGCCCGGGCGTTGGCCACGGATCCGAAGCTGCTGCTTCTGGATGAGCCGGCAGCCGGCATGAATCCCAATGAGACCGAGGAGCTGATGAACACCATCCGATTTGTGCGGGATCACTTTGACATGACCATCCTGCTCATCGAGCATGATATGAAGCTGGTGTCCGGTATCTGCGACCGCCTGACGGTGCTGAATTTCGGTCAGGTGCTGAAGCAGGGACCTACGGCAGAGGTGCTGCATGACCCCGAGGTCATCAAGGCATATCTCGGTGATTAAGGAGGAAGAGATGAGCACAATTTTGGATGTTCAGGATTTGAATGTATATTACGGCGTCATCCAGGCGCTGAAGGGCATCTCCTTCCATGTGGAAAAGGGTGAGATCGTGACCCTCATCGGTGCCAACGGTGCCGGCAAGACCACCACGCTACAGACCATCACCGGTTTGATTCCGGCGCGCTCCGGTCATGTTTTCTATGACGGGAAGGAAATCACCCATGTGCCCGGCCATGCTCTGGTGAAGCAGGGACTGGCCCATGTGCCTGAGGGACGCCGGGTTTTCGCCCAGCTGAGCGTTTATCAGAACCTGATGCTGGGAGCCTTCACCCGCAGCGACAAGGCGGAGATCGAGGAAAGCATCAAGATGGTTTACCATCATTTTCCTCGTCTGGAAGAGAGAAAGAACCAGCTGGCGGGCACACTGTCCGGCGGTGAGCAGCAGATGCTGGCCATGGGCCGGGCACTGATGTCCAAGCCGGAGATGATTGTCATGGATGAGCCCTCCATGGGTCTTTCCCCCATTTATGTAAATGAGATTTTCGACATCATCAACAAGATCCACCAGAGCGGCGTGACGGTGCTGCTGGTGGAGCAGAATGCCAACAAGGCGCTGGCCATTGCGGATCGCGCCTATGTACTGGAGACCGGCAAGATCACCATTGAGGGCAAGGCCCAGGATCTCGCCAACGATCCCAAGGTCAAGGCAGCGTATCTGTCAGAATAGTTGGATAATGTTTTCGGCTTCAAACGGGCTGTTCGTGCAGAAATGTACGGGCAGCTCGTTTTTGTTTATGGTTTTTTTGCGATTTTCTGCTATACTTTAATTATAGAAGAAATTTCCACCAAAAATGCTGCATAGAAAAAATGTGCGCACAGATGGAAAAGAAGAACCGAAGACATTGTCCTCTGCGATCGGGGCGCGGAGAGAATCAGGAGGAAGCTATGAGACTATCGTTTATAGGGGCGGATCATGAGGTTACCGGTTCACTGCATCTTTTGGAGGCCTGCGGACTGAACATCGCCGTTGACTGCGGCATGGAACAGGGAAGAGACATGTATCAGAATGCGCCCATGCCTCTGAAGTATTCGGATCTGGACTATATTCTGCTGACCCATGCCCATATTGATCATGCGGGCATGATTCCTTATGCGTATAAAAACGGCTTCAGCGGCACGGTGCTTTGTACCACAGCTACGGCTTCTCTGGCGGAGATTATGTTGCGTGACAGTGCCCACATTCAGATGCAGGAGGCGGAGTGGAAGAACCGGAAGGGACAGCGGGCCGGACTGCCGGAGGTTTTTCCTGCCTATGATCTGAACGATGCCAACCATGTACTGGAGCATTTTAAGGGCGTTCCCTATAACCATAAAATTGAACTGGGAGACGGCGTGGAGGTTTGCTTCATTGATGCCGGGCATCTTCTGGGATCTGCCTCCATTGAGGTGTATCTCGAGGAAAACGGCGTGAAGCGGAAGCTGGTGTTCTCCGGCGATATCGGAAACTGCAATAAACCTCTGATCCGGGATCCGCAGTACATTCATGAGGCGGATTATGTGATCATGGAGTCTACCTACGGGGATCGACATCATGACCTCAGCGTGGACCATCTGCAGGATCTCGTCAACATTACCCAGCGGACGCTGGACCGGGGCGGCAATGTCGTGCTGCCGGCCTTTGCGGTGGGACGCACCCAGGAGCTCCTTTACCTGTATCGTTACATCAAGGCAGAAAAGCTGGTTCACGGGCATGAGGACTTCCCGGTGTACGTGGACAGTCCGCTGGCGGTGGAAGCAACCCACGTATTCACCCGGGAGCTGAAGGGCTGCTATGATGATAAGACCCGGGCGCTGGTGGAGAAGGGCATCAACCCCATTGCCTTCAAGGGGCTGAATCTGTCCATCACCTCCGAGGAATCCAAAATGATCAATTTTGACGAGACCCCGAAGGTCATCATTTCCGCCTCCGGCATGTGCGACGCAGGACGGATTCGGCATCACATCAAGCACAATGTCTGGCGCCCGGAGAGCACCATCGTCTTTGCCGGTTATCAGGCGGAGGGAACACTGGGCAGACAGCTGCTGGATGGCGCAGAGACGGTGAAGCTCTTCGGCGAGGAATTCGCGGTGAAGGCGGAAATCGCCACCATGCCGGCCATGTCCAGTCATGCGGATCAGAGCGGACTGCTGCGCTGGATCAGTGCCTATGAGAAGCGGCCGGAGCGGGTATTCCTTGTACACGGCAATGATTCCTCCATGGAAACGCTGTCGGAGCTGATTTACCAGAAGACGGAGTTTAAGGTGGACTGCCCGTATTCCGGTTCTGTCTTTGATCTCGCAGCCAATGAATGGATCAGCGTGGCAGAGCCGGTGCCGTTCGTGAGGGCGGAGGCCAGGGCGGATGCTGCCGGGTACAGTGTGGCGGAGCAGAATATTGCCGGACGTCGGAAGTCCTCGGATTCTGCCTATGAGCGGCTTCTGGCAGCCTACAATAAGCTGCTGAGTGCCGTAAAGGCCAACTACGGCGGCGCCAACAAGGATCTGGCAAAATTCACCAGTCAGCTGCAGAATCTCTATGATAAGTGGATGCGCTGAGCATTCGGGGATTGCGAAACCGGGACAGCTATGCTATATTTCAAAGGTTAAAGCGCATATTCCAATACTATGACAAGGGAGATTTTTGAGATGCAGAAATATGGTGTCAATGAGCTGAGAAGAATGTTCCTGGATTTCTTTGAGGAAAAGGGACATCTGAAGATGAAGAGCTTTTCGCTGGTTCCTCACAATGACAACAGCTTGCTTCTGATCAATTCCGGTATGGCTCCGCTGAAGCCTTACTTTACGGGACAGGAGATTCCGCCCAGACGGCGTGTAACCACCTGTCAGAAGTGTATTCGAACCGGCGACATCGAGAACATCGGAAAGACCGCTCGTCACGGCACCTTTTTTGAGATGCTTGGCAACTTTTCCTTCGGTGACTATTTCAAGAGCGAGGCGATCCACTTTGCCTGGGAGTTCCTGACGGAGCGTGTGGGGATTCCGGCAGACCGCCTCTATCCGTCCATCTACCTGGATGATGAGGATGCCTTCGAGGTATGGCATGAGGAGATCGGCATTCCGGCTGACCGTATCTACCGTTTCGGCAAGGAGGACAACTTCTGGGAGCACGGCGCAGGTCCCTGCGGCCCCTGTTCCGAGATCTACTATGACCGCGGCGAGAAGTGGGGCAATGGTCCCGAGGACGTCATGGGCGGCGAGGGCGATCGTTTCATGGAGGTATGGAACGTCGTATTCTCCCAGTTCAACAATGACGGCAAGGGCAACTACACCGACCTGATCCAGAAGAATATCGATACCGGTATGGGTCTCGAGAGACTGGCTGTGGTTTGTCAGGATGTGGCTTCCCTCTTTGATGTGGATACCAACCGGGCACTGATGGATGAGGTCGGCGCACTGGCACACTGTCATTATGAGGAGGATGCTCAGAAGGATGTTTCTCTTCGTATCATTGCAGATCATGTGAAGTCCTGTACCTTTATGGCCAGCGACGGCATCATGCCTTCTAATGAAGGAAGAGGCTATGTGTTCCGCCGTCTCCTGCGGCGTGCGGCGCGTCACGGACGTATCCTCGGCATCGAAGGCAAGTTCATGACCAAGCTTTCCCAGGTGGTGATCGACCTGTCCAAGGACGGCTACCCCGAGCTGGAGGAGAAGAAGGCCATGATCCTTCGGGTGATCGACCAGGAGGAGGAACGCTTCGCCAAGACCATCGATAAGGGTCTGGAGATCCTGGCTGAGCTGGAGAAGAGCATGGAAGAGAAGGGCGTTACAGAGCTGTCCGGCGAGGATGCCTTCCGTCTTTACGATACCTACGGCTTCCCCATTGATCTGACCCGGGAGATTCTGGAGGACAAGCAGCTCACTGTGGATGAGGAGGGCTTCCAGAAGGCCATGCAGGTGCAGAGAGAAACTGCCCGGAAGGCCAGAAAGACTACCAACTACATGGGCCGTGATGACATTTACCAGAAGCTGGATGCAGAGCTCAGCTCGAAGTTTATCGGCTACGATCAGCTGACCGCAGAGTCCAAGCTGACGGCACTGGTGCGTCTTGCCCAGGATGAGGAGAGCGAGGACGAGATCGTTGATGCGGTGACCGACGGCGAGAAGGCTTGTCTGATCACAGAGGAAACCCCCTTCTACGGCACCATGGGCGGACAGGCCGGCGACAGCGGTGTGATCCGTACGGCAAACGGCAGCTTCCGTGTGGATGAGACCATTCATCTGCAGGGCGGTAAGCTGGGCCATGTGGGTGTGGTGACCTCCGGTATGTTCCAGAACGGCGATGTCGTTACCCTGGAGGTGGATGCCCACAGAAGAGCACTGATCGCACGCAACCATACCGCAACCCACCTTCTGCAGAAGGCACTGCGCCTGGTGCTGGGCGAGCATGTGGAGCAGGCCGGTGCTTACTACGATGAGCAGCGTCTGCGCTTCGACTTCACCCACTTCCAGGCCATGACCACAGAGGAGCTGGAGAAGACCGAGGCACTGATCAATGCAGAGATTGCCAAGTCCATTCCGGTGATCACCGAGGTGATGAGCCTGGAGGAGGCAAAGAAGACCGGTGCTATGGCACTCTTCGGAGAGAAGTACGGCGATTCTGTTCGCGTTGTGGAGATCGGTGATTTCTCCAAGGAGCTTTGCGGCGGAACTCATGTGGGCAATACCGCTGAGATCCAGTTCGTGAAGATCATTTCCGAGCAGGGCGTGGCAGCCGGCGTCCGCAGAATTGAGGCCCTGAGCTCTGAGGGACTGATGGCGCACTTTGCCGAGGAGGAGAAGCTTCTGAAGGCAGCGGCACAGCTTCTGAAGACTGACGGAACGCACCTGGCAGACCGCATCACGGCGCTGGAGAAGGAAATGAAGGAGCTTCGGGCTGAAAACGAGAGCCTGAAGGCAAAGCTCGCCAACCAGTCCATGGGTGAGGTGAAGGCAGAGGAGGTCAACGGCATCCAGGTGGTGCTGCAGGAGCTTCCTTCTGTAGACATGAACGGTCTCCGCAGTCTGGGCGATCAGCTGAAGGAGAAGTTCGGTGATGCCTATATCGTGCTGGCTTCTGCTGTTGAGGGTAAGCCCTGCATTATGGCTACCGCAACAGATGCAGCCATCAAGAAGGGTGCCCATGCCGGAAATCTGATCAAGGCCATCGCGCCCATCGTCGGCGGCGGCGGAGGCGGACGCCCGAACATGGCGCAGGCCGGCGGCAAGGATGCTTCCAAGCTGTCTGAGGCGCTGCGCAAGGCAGCTGAGCTGGTTCGCCAGCAGCTGGGCTGAGGTCCGTGAAAAAAAGTTCAAAAACCATTTGACAAATTTCACGCCATCGCTATAATAGATACTAGTTTGCACCCGGAGGGAGGTTTGGGTTTCAGCATGTCTAACGTAATCGTTAAAGAGAACGAGTCCCTGGACAGCGCTTTACGCAGATTCAAGAGAAACTGTGCTAAGGCAGGCATCCAGCAGGAAATTCGTAAGAGAGAGCATTACGAGAAGCCGTCCGTAAGACGTAAGAAAAAGTCTGAGGCAGCTAGAAAGCGTAAGTTCAACTAATTCATAGCAAATTAAGTAGCCCTGATTCAGTGATGAATTGGGGCTTTCTTAGTCTCTGTCCATGTACAGAGCAAGGAGGAATATGGCAGCAAGCGAGCAAATCATGGACATCCCCATTGAGCATGAGAGAAATGTGATGGGGCAGATGGACAGCTTTTTAAAGAAGATTGAACGGGCCTTCCATGTGACGGTGATCGACAGAGACGGCGTCATGAAGATTCTCGGGGAGGAGCGGGACTGCGAGAAAGCAAAAACCGTTTTCGAAAATCTGATTCGCCTGTCTATGCGGGGCAATGTCATCACCGAGCAGAACGTGGATTATGCCATTTCGCTGACGGTCTCCGAGAAGTCCACAGAGGGCATCGTGGAAATCGACAAGGACATTCTGGCCCGGACGGCGCTGGGAAAGCCGGTGAAGCCGAAAACCCTGGGACAGAAGGAATATGTGGACAAGATCCGCAGCAATATGATCACCTTCGGCATCGGCCCTGCCGGTACCGGAAAGACCTATCTGGCCATGGCCATGGCCATCACGGCCTTTCGGGAGCAGGAGGTGTCCCGCATTATCCTGACGAGACCTGCCATCGAGGCGGGAGAGAAGCTCGGCTTCCTGCCCGGCGACCTTCAGTCCAAGGTGGATCCCTATTTGCGGCCGCTTTACGATGCTCTGTATCAGATCATGGGTGCGGAGCAATATCTGGCCAATTCGGAAAAGGGACTGATCGAGGTGGCACCCCTTGCCTACATGCGTGGCCGTACACTGGACAATGCCTACATTATCCTGGATGAGGCGCAGAACACCACACCGGCGCAGATGAAGATGTTCCTGACCCGTATCGGCTTCGGCTCCAAGGTGATCGTGACAGGTGACCTGACCCAGAAGGATCTGGAGGAGGGCAAGAAATCCGGTCTGGAGGATGCCCTGCGGGTACTCCGGAATGTGGAGGGCATTGCCTTTGCGGAGCTCAGCAGTGCGGACGTGGTGCGGCACCCTCTGGTGCAGCGGATCGTCAACGCCTACGAGCGGGATGAGAAGAAGCGGGAGGCGCGGAAGAGTTCGCCGAAGGCCTACGGCATGAAGCGCGCGCAGGAGCGGAAATAAGCCGCGCGGAGAGGAAAGAGCATGACCATTAACATTGATTTTGAAACGGAAAAGCGGCTGCAGCTTGACTGGGAGAAGATCATCCGGGACATTGTGGAAGCGGCCATTGATTATGAAAACTGTCCCTATGAATGTGAGGTCAGCGTACTGATCACGGACAATGCGGGGATTCAGGAGATCAACCGGGAGATGCGGCAGATTGATGCCCCCACGGATGTGCTGTCCTTCCCGATGGCGGAATATGACACGCCGGCAGATTTTGAAGCACTGGACGAGGCGGACCCCTCCCTTTTTGACCCGGATACCGGGGAGCTTCTGCTGGGAGACATTGTACTGAACCAGGACCGTATCGAAAGTCAGGCCCGGGAGTACGGTCATGAGGAGAAGCGCGAGCTGGCCTTCCTGGTGGCCCATTCCATGCTGCATCTCTTCGGCTATGATCATATGGAGGACGGTGAGCGTCTGGAAATGGAGAAGCGGCAGGAGGAAATTCTGACGGGAAAGGGATACAGAAGATGAGCACAGCAGGAAGACATCCTGTCCGGAACGGGCAGAGAGGCCGTGGAAACCGGATGAAGGCACAGCAGAAGGCTGCTTCCTCCGCTTCCTTTTCCAATAGAAGAAAGAATTTTGTGGTTCAGGGCTCCCTTTTGGCAATCGCCGGTATTCTGGTGCGGATCATCGGCATGGTCTACCGGGTGCCTCTGACGGCCATTATCGGTGCAGAGGGCAACGGCTACTACACCAGTGCCTTCAGCATTTATTCTCTTCTGCTCATCCTCTCCAGCTATTCCATGCCCACCGCCATTTCCCGTATCGTATCCGGCAACCTGGCGAAGGGGAGATACCGGAACACGGAGCGGGTGCTGCGGGCGGCCTTTGTCTATGCCACGGGCATCGGCCTTGTGATGTTCTCGGCACTCTGGTTCGGCGGAAATGCCATTGCGGATCTTCTGCAGAAGCCCTACTGTGCTTTTGCACTGAAGGCATTGGCACCGACAGTGTGGATCATGGCCTACCTGGGCATTCTCAGGGGCTATTTCCAGGGTACCGGCGACATGGTGCCCACGGCCGTTTCCCAGATTCTGGAGCAGGTACTGAATGCAGTGATTTCCGTACTCGCAGCATACATCCTCTTTCACAGAGGAGAAACGGCGAACCTGCTGTATTCGGACACGGAGTATACCTATGCCTTCGGTGCAGCAGGCGGCTGTATCGGTACCGGTGCAGGTGCTTTGACGGCCCTTGTGTTTTTTGTTCTTCTGTATCTTTCCCATCGCCCTCGGCTTCGCCGGCATGTGCGGCGGGATGAGAGCGGCGTGGATGACTACCGCAGCATCGCTATGATCCTGGCGCTGACCATGGTGCCGATTCTGATCTCCAGTACGGTATACAACATTTCCTCGGTGATTGACGACTATCTCTTCGGCAATGTGCAGGCGTATCTGGGAAGAGCGAAGAACATCGTTGCGGAGTGGGGCATTTTCGGCGAATACCATATTCTTTTCAACATTCCCGTGGCTCTCGCCAATGCGCTGTCCTCTTCACTGATTCCCAGTCTGACCCGGGCAGTGGAGGAAAAGAACCGGCGGGATACGGTGTCCCGTGTGCGCTACAGCATTCGCTTCACCATGCTCATCGCTGTTCCGGCCACCATCGGCCTTTGTGTGCTGGCGGAGCCTGTGAGCCGCATGCTCTTCCCGGGCAAGAACGTGCAGCTTCTGATCAATCTGACACGGATTGGCGCGCTGGCAGTGGTATTCTACTCCCTGTCCACCATTTCCAATGCCATCCTGCAGGGACTGGGTCATCTGAATGTGCCGCTGAAGAACGCGGTGATTGCCCTGATTCTGCATGTGCTTGCGCTTCTCGCAATGATGTTTGCAGGTCTCGGCATCTATGCGGTGGTGCTGTCCAATATCCTGTTTGCGCTGGTGATGTGCATCCTGAACCAGCGGGCCATTCGCCGACATGCCCGCTGCCGCATCGAGTGGGGCAAGGTGCTCGGGCTTCCGACCTTTGCCGGCCTTGTGATGGGGGCCGTGGCTTATGCCGTGTATTTCGGTGTTTCCTCCGTGCTGCCGGAATCCATGCGCCTCGGCCGGATCGGCTGTGCCATCTCCGTGTTGCCGGCGGTGCTTGCGGCAATTCTTGTATATTTTGGTGTGCTTCTGGCACTCCATGCCTTCACCAGAGAGGATCTTGACAACATGCCCATGGGCGGCAGACTGAAGCGCTTTGTACGCTGACGGAGGGTGGACATATGGAAAAGAGAGAAATTATCGTAGTGGGTGCCGGTGCCGGCGGTCTGATGGCCGCCGTTACGGCAGCCCGGCATGGCGCGCAGGTCACGCTTTTGGAGGGGACCGCGCGCTGCGGCCGCAAGCTGTCCCAGACCGGAAACGGCAAGTGCAATTTTACCAATCTCTCCCTGACCGGAAATGAATACAGAAGTGAGGACATGACGTTTCCCCGGCAGATCATCGATGCTTTTCCGCCGGAGAGCGTCATTTCTTTTTTTGAAAGCATCGGGATTCTGCCGCGGTATCGGGGCAGCTATGTTTATCCCCTGTCGGACCAGGCAGGTGCCGTAACGGAGGCCCTCTACTGGGAGCTGAAGCGGCTGGGGGTGGAGCTCCGGTATGAATGCGCCCTGCAGTCTCTGCAGGTCAATGTCGGCGGAACCTTCCTTCTGGACACCGCCGGGGGACGCTTTTCCGCGCGGGCAGTGATCCTCTGCATGGGCTCGAAGGCATTTCCCCTGACAGGCTCCGACGGCAGCGGCTACCGCATTGCGGAGGGGCTGGGACTCAAGGTAACGTCCCTGGCTCCGGCACTTTGCGGTCTCCGGGCCGACAGTGACCGCTTTGCGGAGATGGCCGGTGTACGGACGGAGGCGAGGCTGACCTTGGAAATCGATGCAGAAATGATGGCGGAGGAGACGGGCGAGCTGCAGCTCACGGAATACGGCATTTCCGGGATTCCGGTGTTTCAGCTCAGCGGCCGGGCCGGACAGGCGCTGCTGAAGGGAAGCCATGTGACGGTAAGCATCGATTTTCTGCCGCAGATGGACAAGAAGAAGCTGTGGGAGCTGCTGTTTGACAGACGGGAGAGCTTTGCGGCGCTTCCGGCGGAACGGCTGCTGCTGGGAATTTTGCATGACAAGCTGGCGCTGGCTCTGCTGCGGGAGGCCGGCATCCTGCCGGAACAGAAGCCAGGAAAGGGAAAGAAGCCGGACAAGAAGCAGAAAAGCATTGTCTATTCCGGGAAAAAGATAGGAGAGCTTTCTGATGCGGCGCTGCGGCGGCTGGCAAAGCTTCTGAAGGCATATTCCGCGGAGATCGTCGGCTCTCAGCCCTTTGAAACGGCGCAGTGTGTTTCCGGCGGCGTGGATACCCGAGAGGTCTTTCCGGAAAGCTGTGAATGCCGGAAGATTCCCGGGCTCTATCTTGCCGGGGAGTTGCTGGATGTGGACGGCAGCTGCGGCGGCTACAATCTGCAGTTTGCCTGGAGCAGTGCCTACCTCGCGGGACGGGCAGCTGCGAAAAAGAAAAAAATTTAAATTTAAGATAATTTTGGGAACTGTGTCCCTTTTGTGTCTATTTTCATGCTATACTGCAGACATCCAAACAAAGAGTGAGATGAGCAGCATCGACAGGGCTGCATGAGTGATACAGAAGGGAGACAGTTATGCCAGAGGATGATAAGTTTGTAAAGGCAGCGACATTTTTGGAGAATGCGAAGCCGGGTTCTACACTTAAAATGAGTGATTTCTTTGCTGCCAGTGAGGCAAAGAAGGAAGCCGAGAAGAAGGATGCCGAAAAGAAGGAGAAGTCTTCTTCCATGAGTGTCTTTTTTGAACAGGCGGGAAAGCGGGCTGCGGCGCTCAAGGCAGCCAAGGAACAGGAGGAAAGAGAAGCTCAGGCAGCCAAGGAACAGGAGGAAAGAAAAGCGCAGGAAGACGAAGATCGTGACATGGGCTGGCCGGTGATGGATGACGATGGTGAACCGATGCCCTTCACCGGAAATCTTGGTGATCTTGAGGAAAAGGCATCAAGACCTCAGAAGAGCCTTTACCGGGAAGTTCGGGATGTCCTGTATGATGCTGGCAAGTACGCGAGCATGAACGCGGCGGAGAAGCGTTTGGCGGATATCCGCGTGCTGGCACAGATCGTGCGGGCCAGATATGTAGAAAGAAAGCGTGAGGCGCGGGAGTGGTTTAACCATACCAAGTTCGGTCAGGCAGTTGCCAGAAAGAGTGAGCAGTTCGCAAAATGGAGCTCTGCTCGTATGGATGCCGTTGCCAGACACTATCAGAATTTAAAAACCTACATCGGAGACGGTGTGGATGCGACTCGCAGAGGATTAAATGCGGCCTATCAGTATACAGCAACGAAGGCCAAAGCTGCGAAGGATTGGTTCGTCAATACAGCAGCAGTGCAGACGGCTTCCCGTAAGATGCGTAAGTTTGGTGCGCGGAGTGCTGAGGTGGGCAGAAGCGTGGCTCATAGCTTCCGGAAGCTGTTCGGCATTCGTGAGCTGACAGAGGAGGAGAAGAAGGCCAGAACAGAGGAAAAGCAGAGGAAGGCAGAAGAAAAGGAAGCTAAGAAAAAGCAGGAAAAGGACGCGAAGGAAAAGCTTAAGGCGGAAAAAAAGGCAGAAAAAGAGTTTCAACAGAAGCTCAAGGCCTTTAAGAAGGCCATCAAGGCAGAGAAAAACCGTTCTGTGGCGGCAGAGATGGAAGAGGCCCTTAAGGAGGCCACAGTCAATGGTCTGTCCTCTCTGGGCGACAGATATGACAAGCTGATGAAGGCCATTGACCTCAGCGTGCAGTCCAAGGTGCAGAAGGATGACATTGACGAGATCATCCGGCGCAGAATGGACAAGGGATATGATGAAAGAATGCGGAAGTTCAAGCATGAGCTGCACAACAATCCGGACATTGCCAAGAAGCTGAAGCATCGTCTGGACAGCAACAAATGGCGGACAGAATTCGAAGCCGCCAAGAAGCGCGCGGAGGAAGAGAAAAAGAAGAAGCAGAATGGCGGAAAGCTCCCGGAGGAGGAAGAAGAGAAGAAGATAAGTGTCCTGGACACCATGAATGCCCTTGGAAAAAAGGGTGAGACAGGCTTGAAGGAACTGAATGCCGTAAAGAAGGGACAGATCGGCAATGCGGCAGACTATGTCAAGGCGCTTCAGAATTTTGAAACTGCTTTTGCAAACCTGCAGGCGGAGCTGAAAAAGAAGAGAGAAGAGGAGGAAAAGAAAAAGGCTGAGGCCGAGGCCAAGGAAAAAGGCGAGACAAAGACCGAGGCGAAGACTGAAGAGAAAACCGAAGCAAAGACAGAGACAGCTGCAGAAAACACTGAGAAGAAGGAAGAAAGCAAGAGCGCGCTTCAGGAAGTGGCAGAGAAGACAAAGGAAATTGCGAATGCCACTGTGAATGTTGCGAAAAACGCATACAGCAATGTCAAAACAGGCGTCAGCCTCGCGGAGAATGTTGAAACGGTTGTGGGCGATGTCCAGAAGCTGATCAGTGGCCAGGGAAGTGAAAAGGAGGCCGCCGAGGCTGTGAAGAAGTCCACAGCAGCCTTGAAGCAGGCGGGATCCTTCTTTGGCTGGGACCCTTCCAAGAGCACCGCTTCTGTGGATAAGGGCGCAGATACCCTGGCGCTGCTGGGCAAGACGCGCGAGGATCTGACCAAACGGATGGAGAAGATCAAGAACGGAACAGCGGAGGCTGAGGATTATGTGGCCTTCGAGACCAATCTCACAACCCTGGCGCAGAACTGTCTCAGCTATGCGAAGATTGATACTCCCTATATCACCAGCTTCAATAAGGCGCTGACGGGTATGGTGGAGATCAGCAAGGGGAAAAAGCTGCCGGAGAATATCCTGAATGTGGGACAGCAGCTCCTGAGCACAGCCAATGCCATTGAGAAGCAGATCGCCGGTGCAGGCAGTCTGGGCACCCCCATTACCGTTCTGGACAGTATGGAAAAGATTGCCGGGAATATGGAAGAGTTTGCCAGAAGGACAAAGCAGAACCAGAACTTGAAGGCTATGTCAAATGAGGAGATGGGCAAGAATCTGTCAGCTGAAGATGCCAACATGGTTCGCAACGGCAGAGATGATATTGTCGGCAGAAATGAAATGAATCGTTACCAGCTTCTGGGCGGTGCTGTGAAGAAGGCAGCAGAGACCACTGTGAGCCTAGTGGGCGGTACCATCGGTACCCTGTATGTGAAGGCAGCCCAGCCGGCCTTCGATGCTCTGCATAAATTCATGACGGAGGCCATGCAGAAGAGCCTGGATGAGGCATTGATTCAGAAGGATCTCTATAAAGAGAAGGAGTTCTACTGGGTTGACAAGGAGCTGGGCGGCATGCGGAATGATGAAATCATGCGTCTCCTTCGCCGTGAAACCGGCAGCATCAACGGTCAGCATCTGGCAGACAAGATTCGTTTGGATCTGGGCATGCGGCTGATGAATAATGAAGGTAAGGACAACGGCTTTGAGGCCCTGGTGCAGAATGCCTTCGGCAGAAAGGCCACCGATGAGGAGATCCTGCAGCTGGTGGGCTTTAAGGATTTCGATGATGCTGATAAGCGGGTTTACAAGGCCGCAGAGAAGGACAATCAGCTGAGAACCGATTACGAAAAGAAAGGAAAGGATGTTCTGGCACAGCCCAGCAAGGAAGCGAAGGAACAGGCCAGAAAAGACAAACTGCATAAGAATACGTTGGATAGACTCAATGATGCCCTGGATTCGAAGGGAAGCAACGCATTGACGGAAGAGGATGAGCCGCCGAAAAGAAAGATGATCTCCTTCCAGGATGACAGCAAAAAGAACGTGGTGGGCTTCACAAATCCCAATGCGTCGAAAAAGAATGCTAAGGGTTTAAAGAAATAAAAAGACAGACAGCAGCAACAATGGTATAATACACAGTATACATGAACACGTTAAACAACGGGAAAGGAAACGATATGAGCAAGGTATTGGATATTCTGAATGAGAGACTGTCAGGCGAGGGTGTGGAGATCAAGCTGGGAGAGAGAGACGGCGAGACCACAGTCAATGCCATTCTGGAAGGCATGGGCGAGGATGAGGACGGTGCCATTGTCTGTGAGATCAGCCAGGTGGCAGCGGATGATGAGGCCGGAGACACCTACTACAGCTTCTATACAGTGATCGCAGATCAGTTGGAGGAGAGCACTCATGCAGGAACATTGGTGAACCTGAATACCATGAACGCCGAGCTTCTCATCGGTGCTTACGGCATCCTGACAGAAACCGGCACCATCTACCACAAGTATGTCTGCAAGTCTCTGATGAAGGATGATGAGCAGACCGCAGCACTGCTGTACAGCATCTTTGTGGATGTGGTGGCCAGCGTATACAACGACTATGATCGTGTATTTGCAAGCATCGCAGAGTAAGCGGAGAAGTAAAAATTCCTTGCAAAAAAAGGAAGACTGTGCTATTGTGTATGAGTTGCCACAATAGCACAGTTGGTAGTGCATTTGATTCGTAATCAAAAGGTCACCGGTTCGAGTCCGGTTTGTGGCTCACAAGGTCTGAGGATGACGAGAATTCGTTGTTTTCAGGCCTTTTGTTTATCGATGAGGACAGAATATGGAATGGATAAAAAAGCGGAAGCGGGATCTGATCCTGCTGCTGGTGCTGCTGCTGATTCTGGCGGTCAGCGGCATTGTACTGCTCCGCCGACATTGGCATGAAAGGGCAGGGGATGGCTGTACGGTGGTGGTGCGGTCCCTGGATGCGGTGATTCTGGAGGTGCCTCTTTCGGAAAACGGCAGATATCTGATAGAGAACGGCAGTGCAGAGAAGGCAGCTGCGGACCTGACGCTGGAAAAACTGGGGGAGGAGGCATCTCCCTCGAAAAATGAGATCAATATTCTGGAGATTCAGGACGGTGCGGTGCGCGTTTTGGAATCCAATTGTCAGAATCAGGTGTGCGTGCAGTCCGGAAGTCTTACGGAGGATGCCCATGATTTCCCTGTTGTCTGTCTTCCTCACGGTCTGATTGTGACCATAGAGGAATCGGACAGCTGACAAGGTGAAGAGAGAGGAGAGTCTATGTTTTTGGTAGAAAAGGGAAAGGAGCTGCTGCAGCTCATTCGGGCAGTGAATCCCTGGGCGCTGCTGTTCTGGACCATTTATGTCTGCGGCGTACTGGCATTGATTTATGCCCTGATGCAGGTGGTGCACGGCATAGAGGCCAAGGATAAGGCGTCCATGAAACGTGCGAGCCTGGGCTTTGTCGTGGCGCTGGTTCTGATTCTTGTCAAGCTGCTGGCCTACCGCCTTTGCTGGTTCGGACTTTCTTAAGTTTTTTTACGATATTCGGACAGGCCTTGCGGGATATTTCTCCATGCTTTATGATAGTGCACAGAGCGTAAACAGATTGGAGAGAATCCCGATATGCAAATGAGCAGAAAAGATGTGACAGCAAAGAAACAGGCAATGCGGGCTGCCTTTACTGCGGCAATGCTTTCTGCCCTCGTCAGCTTTCCGGCCATGGCCGGGCGTTGGCAGCAGGGAAGCGGAAGCAATGCCGGAAAATGGTGGTACAACAATCAGGACGGAACCTATGCGAAGGACGGCTGGTTCTGGATTGACGGCGATGAGGACGGCGTGGCGGAGTGCTATTACTTTGACGCCAACGGCTGGCTGGTGACCCAGCAGGCGGTGGAGGGCTATCAGGTGGCTGGTGACGGTGCCTGGGTAGATTCCGGTGTGGTGCAGATCAAGGATGTGGCCGGCAGCACGGATGTATATACCAGCGGAGCCAATGAAATCAGCACGGGTACACTGGAGCTGGGATCGGATCTGGATCTGGGAACAGAGATTGATTTTGAGGATCCCACAGAGACCGATACCTCTTCGTCAAAGAAGACAGAGACGGGATCCTCTGCGTCCGCCGGCAGCAGCACAAGCAAGGACGGCAGTGATGTGATTTCGGTAGGCAGCGGTCCGGAGAGCAGCAGTGCGGCCACGGAGGACAGCAGCGGCGGTCCGGCAGGCAGCGGCAGCAGCAAGAGCACAAGCAGCAAGAAGGTTACGGTGCAGGCCTTTACCGGAGAGGTAGGTAAGAGTGCTTCGGATCTGCCGAAGTCGGATCCCACAGAGCTTGTGGAGTATGCGAGAGCCTTTATCGGCGTTCTGCCTTATGTGACAGCGGGTACCTCACTGGAAAGCGGTGCAGACTGCTCCGGCTTTACACAGCAGATTTTCCGTCACTTCGGTATCACGATCCCTCGTGATTCCCGTTCACAGTATGCGGCTTCCACCAAGGTTTCGGCCTCCGAGCTGCAGCCGGGAGACCTGATCTTCTACGGCTCTTCACCGTCCACCATCTACCATGTGGGTATTTACAGCGGAAACGGTACCATTATCCACTGTACAAGGACAGGTGATTATGTGCGTGAGCACAATGTCTTCTACACAACGCCTTATGGCTACGGAAGATACACAAAATAAGAGCGATAACTATGGATTATGGCGCGTCGGAAAATTATGCACAATTTCCGCTGCGCCATATCTTTGCGTTATGAAAAATTGAACAAATCTAAAATATTGATAAACACATTCCTTGACAAGAGAAGCCGTCGGGACTACGATACGGGGAACGAAAAAAGGGAGGCTAATTATGAATACGCTTGTAATTGTGTTGATCGCCGCCGTATGCTTGGGCGGCGCTTATCTTGTCTACGGCCGCTGGCTTGCCAACAAGTGGGGCATCGATCCCAAGGCAGAGACCCCGGCGGTACGCTTTAATAACGGAAAGGATTATTCTCCGGCGGACGGCATGACGGTGTTCAGCCATCAGTTTTCGTCCATTGCCGGTGCAGGCCCCGTGACCGGTGCCATCCAGGCTGCTGCCTTCGGCTGGCTGCCGGTGCTGCTCTGGATCCTGCTGGGCGGCATTTTCTTCGGTGCCGTGACGGACTTCGGTGCACTCTATGCCAGTGTGAAGAATGACGGCAAGTCCATGGGCATGCTGATCGAGAAGTATATCGGAAAGCTGGGCAGAAAGCTTTTCCTGCTGTTCTGCTGGCTGTTCTGCCTGCTGGTGATTGCTGCCTTTGTGGATATGGTAGACGGTACCTTTAATGTATACACCGTGACAGACGGCGTAACACAGCTTTCCGAGGCTGCTGCCACAAACGGCGCTGCCGGTACGATTTCCATTCTGTTCATGGTCTTTGCAGTTGTCTTCGGTCTTCTGCAGAAGAAGTTCCACTTTACCGGCTGGAAGGAGACAGCAATCGGTCTTTGCTTCACCGTGCTGGCACTGGGACTGGGCATGACCGCACCGATCATGCTCGGAAAGGGAACCTGGGCAGCTATTGTCTTTGTTTATATTTTCTTTGCAGCAATTCTTCCGATCTGGATTCTGAAGCAGCCGCGGGATCTGATGACGACATATATGTTCATCGGTATGATTGCCGGTGCGGCCCTGGGTCTTCTGGTGGCACATCCGACGATGAATCTGCCGGTATTCACCGGCTTCAGCAACGAGAAGCTGGGAACCATGTTCCCGATCCTCTTTGTTACCGTTGCCTGCGGTGCGGTTTCCGGATTCCATTCTCTGGTATCCTCCGGTACATCCTCCAAGACGGTTTCCAATGAGCGGGATATGCTGAAGGTGGGCTATGGCGCTATGGCGCTGGAAAGTCTTCTGGCCGTGCTGGCACTCTGCGTGGCCGGCGCTGCGGCAGCAGCCGATGGCACACCGGCTGCCGGTACACCGTTCCAGGTATTCTCCAGAGGTGTAGCGGGCTTCTTTGAGATGTTTGGCGTGCCCGTTTATGTGGCACAGTGCTTCATGACCATGTGCGTATCCGCACTGGCCCTGACCACCTTGGATGCTGTATCCAGAATCGCCCGGATCAGCTTCCAGGAGCTCTTCAGCGTTGATGACATGGAGCACGCAGAGGGCTGGCGTAAGCTGCTTTGTAATACCTATTTCTCGACCATCTTGACACTGTTCCTTTCCTACCTTCTGACAAGAGTGGGCTATTCCAACATCTGGCCGCTGTTCGGTTCTGCCAATCAGCTGCTGTCTGCACTGGTTCTGGTAACCCTGTGCGTATTCATGAAGGTGACGGGACGCAGCAACAAGATGCTTTTCCCGCCGATGATCATCATGGTCTGTGTTACCGGTACGGCATTGGTGCAGAGAGTCATTGCACTGGTTTCCGCCTTTCAGAACGGTACCGGCACTGTCATGGTAGAGGGACTGCAGCTTGTGCTGGCCATCCTGTTGCTGGTACTGGGTGCCACCATTATCATCAATTCCCTGCGCGCCTACGCAAGAGCAGAGCGTCTGTCTGAGCAGAAGACGATTTCCGAGAAGGCCGGCTGAGGGAAGCTGTAAGGATCGGGCGACTGCCTGACGGAGTTCCGGAGCTTATAGAAGCAAACAAGAAAAGACCGACAGTGCGAAAAACGCTGTCGGTCTTTTTGCGATCTGACGGGCTCTGTCATTACACGCGGATATTTGCCCGCTTGAACTCCTTTTCCAGTTCCCGCTTCTGTGCCCGCTTCTTCATATCATCCCGCTTGTCATAGAGCTTTTTGCCCCGGCAGAGACCGATCTCCACCTTGACGAGACTGCGCTTCAGATAGACCCGCAGGGGCACCAGGGCATAGCCCTGCTCCTGCAGCTTGCCGGAGAGCTTCTGGATTTCTGCCTTATGCAGGAGAAGCTTCCGGTCCCGCAGGGGATCCTTGTTGAAAATATTTCCCTTTTCATAGGGATTGATGTGCATGCCGTAGATGATGACCTGGCCGTTTTTGATCTGGCAAAAGGATTCCTTGATGGAGCACTGTCCGAGGCGCAGAGACTTCACCTCGGTGCCCACCAGTTCAATGCCGCATTCAATGGTCTGATCCACGAAATAATCATGATAGGCTTTTTTGTTGTTTGCAATCAGTTTAATGCCGCCTTCTGACATAAGTGCCTCCTTATTCATGGAGCATTGTCTGCGTTTCCTCATCGGAAAGCAGCGGATTCTCCAGTGTGAAATCAATGGTTCTGCTCAGCTTGTCAACGTTCATGACGTTGACCCGGACCTTATCGCCCAGACGATAGGTTTTTCCGGTATGCTCGCCCATCAGCTCGTAGCGGTCCTCGTGGAACACATAGTAATCGCCGTCCATGACCCGGACAGAAACCATGCCTTCTACAGTATTGGGCAGCTCCACATAAAGACCGTAGCTCGTGATGCCGGAAATGATGCCGTCGAAGGTCTCTCCCAGATGCTGCCGGATGTACTCGCATTTCTTCAGCTTCTCTGTTTCCCGCTCGGCTTCGTCGGCCCGGCGCTCCAGGGTGGAGCTTCGGTCTGCCACTGCCGGCAGCAGCTCCCGGTAATGCTCGATCCGCTTTTGGCTGAGCTCGCCCCGCAGATTTTCCTTAATGATGCGGTGGATCTGAAGATCCGGATAACGGCGGATGGGAGAGGTGAAGTGCGTATAGTACCTGGCAGCCAGCCCGAAATGGCCGCTGCATTCTGTGCTGTATCTTGCCTGCTTCAGGGAGCGAAGCGTCAACACCTTAATGACGGCCTCCTCCGGAGTGTCGGCAATGGCATCCAGCAGCTTCTGGATTTCTTTCGGGCGAATGCTGTCCTCGTCCCGCATCCGGAGGAAATGCCCGTAATTGGACACCAGAAGCCCCAGCTGCTTGAACTTCTCCGGATCCGGCTTTTCATGCACCCGGTAGAGGAAGGGCAGCTGCTGCCAGTAGAAGTCCTCGGCAACGGTTTCATTGGCGGCCAGCATGAAGTCCTCGATCAGCATATGGGCCTCGTTCCGGATGTAGGGAAGAATGTCCTTTACCCGGCCCTTTTCATCCAGCAGGATCTTGGCCTCCGGAAAGTCAAAGTCAATGCCGCCGCGCTCGTGACGTCTTGCGCGAAGCAGCTCTGACAGCCCATGCATGCGCTGCAGGAGCGCCTCGTAGGGACGATAGCTCTCGATGTCCTCACCATTTGTGAGCGGGAGCTGCTGCAGCAGGGCATGGACACCGGTGTAGCTCATACGTTTGTTCGAACAGATCACGCTCTCACAGAGCTCATGACCGACGATGCGTCCCTGGCTGTCAATGTCCATGATGCAGCTTAGGGTCAGACGGTCCTCGCCTTCATTCAGAGAGCAGATGCCGTTGGAGAGAGCCCGGGGCAGCATGGGGATCACCCGATCCGTGAGATACACGGAGGTGCCGCGGTTCAGCGCCTCCTGGTCCAGAAGAGAGTGCTCACTGACATATTCCGAGACATCCGCAATGTGCACATAGAGCCGGTACTGCTGCTTCTCTTCATCATATTCCAGGGAAACGGCATCGTCCAGATCCTTGGCATCCTCACCATCAATGGTAATGGTGGTGAGATTCCGGAAGTCATGGGCTTCCCGCGCAGCCACCGCTGTGTTCGGAACGGTCTCGGGAACCGCCTCGGCAGCCTGCATCAGATCCCTGGGGAAGGTTTCCGGCAGACCGTAGGCCCGGACAACGGACAGGATGTCCACACCGGGATCACTGACATGACCGAGGATTTCCGTGATGACGCCCTCCGGCTTGTGATGCGGATCACCGTAGTTCAGAATGCGGGCCACTACCTTGTGCCCGTTTACGGCCCGGAGATCCCGGCCCTGGGGGATAAAGATGTCCCGGAGCAGCTTCGGGTTGTCCGGAATCACGAAGCCGCTCTGTTTGGTTTTGTGATAGATGCCCACTACCTCAGTGTTGGCGTGCTCCAGCACCTGGGTGATGGTGCCTTCGGCAGCATTTTCCCCCTTGTTCTCCCGGACAATGAGAAGACGGACCTTATCGCCGTCCAGGGCCATGCCGACCGCATCTGCGGGAATGAAGACATCCCGCTCCCGGCCTTCAATGGTGACGAAGCCGAAGCCGCGGGGATGGGCATGGAAAATACCCACATGGGTGAAGCTTTCCCGCCTGCCGTAGCGGCCGTGCACGGAAATGCCGATGCGGCCCTCGGCAACCAGGCGGTCCAGTACCTCCTGCAGGGAGGCTCGTTCGGCCTTGGGAATGCCCATGAGGTTCGCCATTTCCTTCGTCTTCATGGGTGTATAGATTTTGTCATTGACCAGCTCGACGATGAGATCCCCGAGCTTTTTCTTCTGCTCCTCCAGCATTTAACAGCTGCCTCCTTACGCGTAACTATACAAAAAGCTGCTTCATCAAGCAGACTTGATGGAGCAGCTTATGACTTTTTCCAACGGTGTTGTACATTACCAGATGATGTCCAGAACCAGAACCACAATGAAGAAGAGCACAGCGCCGATCTTCGTGAACTTTTCAAGGTTGCCCTCCATGGAACGCCCTCTGTTCTTGGACCAGTAGGTATCTGCCATACCGGAGATGGCACCGAGTCCCTGACTCTTGCCCTCCTGCATCAGGATAATTGCAGAAAGCGCAATTCCCAGAATCAGCAGTATGATCACAAGTGCGATTTTCATATATCTTCACCACCTTACACACGTATATTCATTCATAGACTGAACTATCCTAGCATAAGACCACCTAAAAAGCAAGGAGATTCTCGGCAGTGTACCGAGCCTCCTTTTACATTTCCGTCGTGCTGTGCTATACTTATCCTCAAACCTGTCTATGAGGAGGAGCTATGTATATTCAGCAAGCGCCGATCGGCGTGTTTGATTCCGGTGCAGGGGGTGTCAGCGTACTGCGGGCTCTGCAGCGGGAGCTTCCGGCGGAAAACTTCGTCTATTATGGTGACAACCTCCATGCCCCCTATGGGGAGAAGGATGAGGAGAGCATCCGCCGGCTTTGCGAAGCAGACCTTCATTTCCTTTTTCAGCAGCAGGTGAAGGCTGTGGTGATCGCCTGCAATACGGCCACCTCTGCGGCAGCGAATTATCTTCGGCAGAAATATCCCCATACCATTATTGTGGGGATGGAGCCGGCGGTGAAGCCGGCGGTGGACACGGCGGGGCTTCCCTGTCCCCGGGTGCTGGTGATGGCGACGGAATCCACACTGGCGGGAGACCGGCTGAAGAATCTGATTCGTCTCCATGAGGACCATGGCGAAATCCATCGTCTGGCGGCTCCCGGCATTGTACGGCTGGTGGAGGCGGGACAGGAGAAGGGGGAGGCCATGACGGCGTACCTGCAGGAGCTTCTTGCTCCCTATCGGCAGCTGCACATCGACAGTCTGGTGCTGGGCTGTACGCATTTTCCCTTTGTGAAGCGGCAGATCGAAGCGGCGCTGGGCTATCCCGTTCATTTCTATGACGGGGCAGAGGGAACGGCCCGGGAGACCCGGCATCGGCTGGCGCAGGCAGGCTTTCTGCATACAGAGGATAATGTCGGCGCTTCTGCCGGATGGGTGCGGCTCTTCAGCAGTGATCCGCGGCCGGAGGCCCTGGCGCTGCTGAAGCGACTGTATCGGCTGCCGATGGAGTGCTAAACAAGTACAGATATATTATTTTAGGAAGAGAAATTCAAACACGAGAAAGGAAACAGCCATGAAAAGTGCGGAAAAGGTCAGTGTGACCGAGCTTATCAAAAAGGAGAATCTTCGCAATCTGACGCCGGAGATTGATACCGATCAGGTTTACATGACCATTCCGGATGTGAACCGTCCGGCGCTGCAGCTGACCGGTTTTTTTGACCAGTTTGATTCGGAGCGCGTGCAGATCATCGGAAATGTGGAGACAGCTTATCTCATGACCATGGACCGGCTCCAGCGCCGGGCCCGCTATGCAGAGATGGCCAAGTATCCCATTCCCTGCATCATCTATGCCCGGGACATTGAGCCGGATTCCTGCATGGTCAGTGCCTGCAAGGAGGCAGGGATTCCCCTGCTGTCCAGCAGCCGCCCCACCACGGAGCTGGAGGGAGAAATTATCAGTTGGCTGAAGGAGAGGATGGCTCCCATGATTTCTGTACATGGCGTGTTGGTGGACGTTTACGGCGAGGGCGTGCTGATCATGGGTGACAGCGGCATCGGAAAATCCGAGGCAGCGCTGGAGCTGATCAAGCGCGGGCATCGTCTGGTTTCCGATGATGTGGTGGAGATTCGCAAGGTTTCGGCCGATCGTCTGGTGGGAACTGCACCGGATATCACACGGCATTTTATCGAGCTTCGCGGTATCGGCATCATCGATGTGAAGCAGATGTTCGGTGTAGAGTGCGTGAAGGACAGCCAGACCATTCATATGGTGATCAAGCTGGCAGAGTGGTCCAAGGACAAGGAATACGATCGCTTGGGCCTGAAGGACAATTATACGGAATTCCTGGGCAACAAGATCATCAGCTATGACATTCCCATTCGTCCGGGTCGTAATGTGGCCATTATCGTGGAGTGTGCGGCGGTGAACAATCGTGCGAAGAAGATGGGCTATAATGCTGCACAGGTATTGTATGACCGGGTGACGGCAAACATGAACCGGGAGGACTGAAGCGGACATGAGAATTCTGAACAATGAGCCCATGAGCCGGCATACCACCTTTCGGGTGGGCGGTCCGGCAGCGGAATATCGGATTCCCGAAAATCCGGAGGAGCTGCAGACGCTGGTGGCGGAGCTGCATCGGGAAAACAGGCCCTATCGGATTCTCGGAAACGGCTCGGATCTTCTGGTGTCGGATGCCGGCGTACCGGAGCTTGTGATTGAGATCCGGGATGCTCTCAGCGGCGTTTCTCTTTCAGAGACAGCGCTGCCGGACGGCAGCCGTGTGCTGCATGTGATGTCCGGCACGCTTCTGTCCCAGGCAGCCGCCTTTGCCCAGAAGCAGGGGCTCCGCGGGATGGCAGCGTTGCATGGCATTCCGGGAACTGTCGGCGGTGCGCTGGTCATGAATGCGGGCGCCTACGGCACAGAGATCCGGGATGTTCTCCTGCAGTGTGAGGTACTGACCGAGGAGGGAGAGCGGAAGCTGCTGCCGGCGGAGGCACTGGCGCTTTCCTATCGATATTCCTGCATTCCGGAAAAGGGCTATGTGGTGCTCTCGGCGGACTTTCGTCTGCAGCCTGGAGATCCGGCGGAGATTCTTCGGGAAATGCAGGATTATCAGCAGCGGCGAGCAGAGAAGCAGCCCCTGAACAAGCCCTCTGCCGGGTCCACCTTCAAGCGGCCGGAGGGCTACTTTGCCGGAAAGCTCATTGAGGAGGCCGGGCTGCGCGGCTGCCGTCTGGGCGGTGCTGCGGTGTCCGAAAAGCATTGCGGCTTTGTGGTGAATGAAGACCGGGCGACGGCTGCTGAGCTCTATCAGCTGATCCGGCAGGTTTCTGACCGGGTCTATGAGCACAGCGGTGTGCGTCTGGAACCGGAGGTGAAATTTTGGGGAAGCTTCTGATTGTAACAGGTATGAGCGGCGCAGGAAAAACCATTGCCCTGAAGGCCCTGGAGGATATGGGATATTACTGCGCGGACAATCTGCCGATTCCGCTGATCGGAAAATTTGCAGAGCTTTTTCTGGAAGGAAAAAGCAGCAGCAGAAATGCTGCCCTGGGCATTGACATTCGCTCCGGCAGCGATCTTCCGGCGCTGCGGGAGGTTTTCGATGACTGGGATATCCGGGGCAGAGTGGATTATGAGCTGCTGTTCCTGGACGCCTCGGACGAGGTGCTGATCAAGCGCTTCAAGGAAACACGCAGAGCACATCCGCTGTCCAAGGACGGACGGGTGGAAACCGGCATCCAGGCGGAGCGGCAGGCACTGCTCTGGCTGAAGGAACGGGCGGATGTGATCATCGATACCTCACGGCTGCTGACCAAGGAGCTCCGCCGTCAGCTCGCCGACATTTTCCTGAAAAACCGGGAGTATGAGAACCTGCAGGTGACGATTCTTTCCTTCGGCTTTAAGTACGGCATTCCCGAGGATGCGGATCTGCTGTTTGATGTCCGTTTTCTGCCGAATCCCTATTATGTGCAGGAGCTGCGGAGTCATACGGGGCTGGAGGAAAGCGTGCAGTCCTATGTGCGGCAGGATGGTGTAGCGGAGACCTTCCTGACCAAGCTCTATGACATGCTGACTTTCCTGATTCCCCATTATATTGAGGAAGGAAAAAATCAGCTGGTCATCGGCATCGGCTGCACCGGGGGAAAGCACCGCTCGGTCACGATTGCCGAGCTACTGTACCGGCGTCTGCGGGAGCATGCCGATTACGGGCTGCGGATCGACCACAGGGATATCGAAAGATGAGGTGTCATGTCATTTTCGAGAGACGTTAAGAATGAACTTTTAAAAAAGGACTTTACAAGCCCTGAAAAACCGATTAACATAAGTGCCGATGAGGCGCGCCTGGAAATGTACAGGTATGCGCTTCAATGTAAGTTTTTGGAAAACGGATCTGTCACGGATCCGAATAAGGATTACCATCTGGAATTCATCTGCAGAAGCCGAGAGGAAGCCCGGGAAACGGCAGAGAAGCTGGAGGCCTTTTCCCTGCATCCGAAGCTGACGGAGCGCGGAAAGCATCAGCTTGTTTACCTGAAGGATGCCTCGGAGATCGCAGATGTTCTGAACATCATCGGCGCTCACAATGCATTGATGGACTTCGAGAATGTGCGCATTCTGAAGGAGGTCAGTGAAAATGTCAATCGACGCGTAAACTTCGAAACAGCCAACATTAACCGAACGGTACATGCCAGTGTACGGCAAATGGAGGATATTCTTCTGATTTCGGAGCGGCTGGGGCTGGACAGTCTGGATGAGGGCTTGCGTGAGATTGCAGAGGCGCGGATGAAAAATCAGGATGCCTCATTGGAGGAGCTGGCGGCTGGTCTGCATCCCCCCATCGGAAAGAGCGGAGCCAACCACAGAATGAGGAAGCTGTCCCGGATCGCAGACAGACTGCGGGAGGAAGCAGGTAATGCGCAGCAATAAATGGAGGAGCTGTTATGAAAGATGCAAGTGTTGTTGTGAATTTGCCGAAGAAGTCGGATGACCATCCGGTGGCGATGCTGGTGCAGATTGCCAGCAGATACAATTCACGGATTTATATGGCGGAGGGCAGCAGAAAGGTGAATGCCAAGTCCATTATGGGAATGATGGCGCTGGGCATCAGCAACGGAACAGAGCTGCAGCTTTCGGCTGACGGAGACGATGAGGAGGCTGCCCTGACGGCCCTCGGCGCTTATCTCCGCGGAGAGGCAAGTGCAAACTGAGTCTAACAGGATTTTGCGGAGCGCCTGAGAAATCAGGTGCTCCTTTTTGTATGTAATCCACCGGGTTGAGCGGAAGCTTCGCTTACGGGCACCCGGTGGATGCCTTAGCGGCGAGCGTATAAAAGGCTTTGCGAATAGCAAAGCCTTCTACTTATAGGGAGGAACGCACAGGAATGAGCTTTACACACCTGCATACCCATACCAGCTACAGTCTTCTGGACGGCTCCGGCAAGATACCGGAGATGCTTCAGCGGGTAAAGGAGCTGGGCATGGATTCGCTGGCCATCACCGATCATGGTGTGATGTACGGCGTGATCGACTTTTATAAGGAAGCACTGAAGCAGGGAATTCATCCCATTCTTGGCTGCGAGATCTATCTGACGCCCGGCTCCCGCTTTGACCGGGAGCTTTCCAAGGGAGAGGACCGCTATTATCACCTGGTCCTGCTGTGTGAGAACAATGTGGGATACCAGAATCTGATCCGCATTGTATCTGCGGGATTCACGGACGGCTTCTACTACAAGCCCCGGGTAGATTTTGAAACCCTGGAGCGCTACCATGAGGGACTGATCTGCCTCTCGGCCTGTCTTGCGGGAGAGGTGGCCAAGGATCTGACCCGCGGTTTCTATGAGGAGGCCAAAAAGGCGGCACTGCATTATCAGGAGATTTTCGGAGAGGGGAATTTCTTCCTGGAGATGCAGGACCATGGCTATCCGGAGCAGAAAACCGTCATCAACGGCGTGCTGCGTCTTCATGAGGAAACCGGCATTCCCATGGTGGCCACCAACGATATCCACTATACCTATGCGGAGGATGCGGAGGCCCATGACATTCTGCTCTGTCTTCAGACCGGAAAAAAGGTCATGGATGAAGACCGGATGCGCTATCCCGGGGGACAGTTTTATATCAAATCCGAGGAAGAGATGCGGTCGCTTTTCCCCTTCGCGGAGGAGGCCATAGAAAACACCCAGCGCATCGCGGAGCGCTGCCGGGTGGAGATTGAGTTCGGCCATTATCATTTGCCTCACTACGCGGTGCCCGATGGCTTCGATTCGGAGAGCTATTTGCGGAAGCTCTGTGAGGACGGTCTGCGGGAGCGCTACGGCGAGGCGGCGGAGCAGCACAGAGAGCGTCTGGAATATGAGCTGTCGGTCATCAGTTCTATGGGCTTCATCGATTATTTCCTGATCGTGTGGGATTACATTCATTTCGCCAAGACCCATGACATCTCGGTGGGACCCGGCAGAGGCTCAGCCGCCGGCTCCATCGTGGCCTATGCCATCGGCATCACCGACATTGACCCCATCCGCTATGACCTGATCTTTGAGCGTTTCCTGAACCCGGAGCGTGTCACCATGCCGGATATCGACGTGGACTTTGAGTACGAGCGGCGGCAGGAGGTCATTGACTATGTCACCGAAAAGTACGGGAAGGATCAGGTGACCCAGATCATCACCTTCGGTACGCTGGCGGCGAAGGGTGTGGTCCGGGATGTGGGCCGTGTGCTGGACGTTCCCTATGCCAAGTGCGATATGATCGCGAAGCTCATTCCCAATGATCTCGGCATGACGCTGGATAAGGCGCTGGAGGTGAGCGCCGAGCTTCGAAAGCTGTCCGAGGAGGATGAGGAAACCCAGAAAATTCTCACCATGGCGAAGCGCCTGGAGGGACTGCCCCGGCATACCTCCATGCATGCCGCCGGTGTGGTGATTGCCGGTGCACCGGTGGTGGACTATGTGCCGCTTTCCCGGGGCTCCGACGGTGCCGTCACCACCCAGTTCACCATGACCACCATCGAGGAGCTGGGCCTGCTGAAGATGGACTTTCTGGGCCTTCGGACCCTGACGGTGATCAAGGATGCCATCCGGGATGCAGAGAAAAATCACGGAGTGAAAATTGATTTTAACCGCATGCCGCTGGACGACAGCCGGGTGTATGACATGCTTTCTGCCGGCGACTGTGCCGGTGTGTTCCAGCTCGAGTCGGCGGGCATGAGCAGCTTTATGAAGCGGCTGAAGCCCGGCAATCTGGAGGACGTCATTGCCGGCGTGGCCCTCTATCGACCGGGGCCCATGGATTTCATTCCGAAATACATCGAAGGCAAGAAGCATCCGGAGGCGGTGAGCTTTGACTGTCCGGAGATGGAGCCGATCCTCAACAAAACCTACGGCTGTATCGTCTACCAGGAGCAGGTGATGCAGATCGTCCGGGATCTGGCGGGCTACTCCATGGGGCGTTCCGATCTGGTGCGTCGTGCCATGTCGAAGAAGAAAACGGCCGTCATGGAGAAGGAACGGCAGAACTTTGTTTACGGCAATGAAGCAGAGGGGATTCCGGGCTGCGTGGCCAAGGGGATTCCGGAGCAGGTGGCCAATCACATTTATGATGAAATGATTGACTTCGCGAAGTATGCCTTCAACAAGTCCCATGCCGCCTGCTATGCGGTGGTTTCCTATGAAACCGCTTACCTCAAGTGCTACTATCCGGTGGAGTTTTATGCGGCCCTCATGACCTCCTTTATGGATAATGTCGGCAAGACCGCAGAATACATTGATGTGGCCCGGGATCTGGGAATCGCCATCCTGCCGCCGGATGTGAATGAGGCCGGTGTGGGCTTTACGGCCTGCGGCCGGGCCATTCGCTACGGCCTCAGTGCCGTGAAGTCGGTGGGACGGACGGCAGCAGAGCAGCTGGTGCAGGAACGGGAGGAGAACGGCCGCTTCCGGGATCTGGAGGACTTTGTGGTCCGAGCCTCTGCGCGGGGCGTGAATCGGCGGGCCATGGAGTACTTTGTTTATGCCGGCGCCCTGGACAGCTTTCCGGGAAACCGGAGAGAAAAGCTGGCAGGCCTTCCGCTGATTCTGGACATGAAGATCAAGGAGCGGAAGGATTCCATGGCCGGGCAGATGACATTGGCGGATCTTTTCGGAGAGGACGATGAGCAGGCGCAGGAGTTCCGGGTGAAGCTGCCGACTTTGCCGGAATTTCGGAAGGAGGATCTGCTGCGGAATGAGAAGGAAGCGCTGGGCATCTATCTGTCCGGGCACCCTCTGGACGAGGACCGGGAGCTTCTGAAGGCTGTGGTGACGGCCCAGACCGCAGAGTTCCGACTGGACCAGGAAAGCAACACCTGTCGTGTGCAGGAGGGACAGAACGTCACTGTCGGCGGTATCGTGACGGATGTGCGTACAAAAACCACCCGAAAGGGAGAGCAGATGGCCTTTGTGCAGCTGGAGGACAGAACCGGAGATCTGGAGGTGACGGTATTCCCCAGAACCTATCAGCAGGTTCACGGACTTCTGCAGCCGGAGGCGAAGGTGCTGATTACCGGACGGGCACAGCTGACGGACAACCAGGATGCCAAGCTTCTGGCGGAAAGCATGCTGCCCTTTTCCGACGTGCCGCGGGAGCTGTGGCTGCAGTTTGCGGATCTGGAGGATTACCGGCTTCGCGGAGATGCGGCACTGAAGCTGACCGGGGAGGCGCCGGGGGTAGATACAGTGGTGATTTATCTTCGGAAGGAAAAGGGCATCAAGCGCTTGCCGGGATGTGAAGCCTCGCCGGCACTTCTTGCGGCACTTTCCGAGCTGCTGTCGCCGGAAAATGTGCGGATCAGCTATCGGAAGCCTGCAGGTCGCAGAAGCGGGACAAGGTAAAGTTCGTGAAAAACTTCACGAAATGTCTTGAGAAAAGAACAAAACTGCGGTAAACTTATGGCTGCAAAAAGAAGAATCTATTACATCGGAGGACAAATATATGGCTGCTAAATCTGTAAAAACTATCGCTGTGCTGACTTCTGGAGGAGACGCACCGGGAATGAATGCAGCAATTCGTAGCGTGGTCAGAACGGCAATCCATCATGGACTCAAGGTAAAGGGAATCATGCGGGGCTATGCAGGACTCCTGGAGGAGGAGATTGTGGATATGGATACCTCCTCTGTTTCAGATATCATCAGTCGCGGCGGTACCATTCTTTATACTGCCCGCTGCAAGGAGTTCACCACACCGGAGGGACAGAAGAAGGGTGCGGAGATCTGCCGGAAGCACGGCATTGACGGCATTGTCATCATCGGCGGTGACGGCTCCTTCCGCGGTGCCGGAAAGCTTTCTGCTCTGGGCATCAACACCATCGGTGTGCCGGGCACCATAGATCTGGATATCGCCTGCACGGATTACACCATCGGCTTTGATACCTCCATCAACACGGCAATGCAGGCCATTGACAAGATCCGTGATACATCAACCTCCCACGAGCGTTGCTCCATCATCGAGGTAATGGGCAGAAGAGCCGGTTATATCGCACTCTGGTGCGGCGTTGCCAACGGTGCAGAGGAGATCCTGCTGCCGGAGCGCTATGACGGCGATGAGCAGGCCATCATCAACCGGATCATTGAATCCAGAAAGCGCGGCAAGAAGCACTATATCATTGTGAATGCCGAGGGTATCGGTCATTCCACCTCTATGGGCAAGCGTATCGAAGCAGCCACCGGCATTGAGACCAGAGCCACCATTCTGGGACACATGCAGCGCGGCGGTTCACCGACCTGTAAGGATCGCTTCTACGCCTCCATCATGGGTGCCCGGGCTGCAGAGCTGCTGGCAGAGGGCAAGTCCAATCGTCTGGTGGCGTACAAGCATGGCGAGTTTGTGGACTACGATATCCAGGAGGCCCTGCAGATGACGAAGGATATTCCGGAGGAGCAGTACCGGATCGCCAATGTGCTGGTAAGATAAGAGCAAAAGAAAAAACTTTATTTTTCTCTTGATTTTCATGAAAACAGGTGGTATTATATCACCTGTCGCGCGGGAGTGCTGGAATTGGCAGACAGGCAAGACTAAGGATCTTGTGTCTGTATAGACGTGTGGGTTCAAGTCCCATCTCCCGCATTACGTCGGAGTCGGCTTCGCAGGTCGACTCTTTTTTTTACAAAAAAGGGGCCGATGCGCTTCGCCGCTCCTCCTTTACGCCGCGCAGAGGGCTGCACGAGCGGAGAAGTTTGCATCAGGCAAACTTCGAAGCGATCTGACATGCATCTCTGATGCATGCTTGTCGTAGACAAGTTCATCGAGAGCTACAGGCTCGAGATGAATCGGCGGTATAAAAAGCCCTCCCGTCTGAGACGGTAGGGCTTTTTTGGTAATTGTTTAGCACAGCATTGTTTTACGATGCAGAGATACGGTGCTAAGTAGGTGCATCTTCGAATGAATTAGGTCAAACAATGAGGGAGGTACGCTATGAAAATTGCTGTCATTACAGGGGCGAGCTCCGGTATGGGGCGGGAGATGGCCCTGCAGATCAACGACCGGATTCCCAATGTGGAGGAGCTGTGGCTCATCGGCCGCAGAAAGGAAAGACTGCAGATCCTGGACCGGCAGCTGACGAAGCGGACGCGCATCCTGCCGCTGGATCTTCTGGAGGCGCGGGCTCTGGAGGAGTATGCGGGTCTGCTGCAGGCAGAAAAGCCGGAAATCGTCTTTCTTGTGAATGGAGCCGGCTTCGGCAGCATCGGCCGGGTGGATACCCTGTCCTGTGCGGAGCAGACCAATATGATTGATCTGAATGTGCGTGCCCTGACAGCCCTTTGCCGTTTGTCGCTTCCCTATATGGCGGAGAAGTCCCGGATCATCAACTTTGCCTCCAGCGCTGCCTTTCTGCCCCAGGCGGACTTTGCGGTTTATGCTGCGAGCAAGAGCTATGTGCTGAGCTTTTCCCGGGCCCTGAATCAGGAGCTGCGCACCGACAGCAGAGACTGCCGGGTACTGGCGGTTTGTCCGGGACCGGTGAAGACAGAGTTTTTTGATCTGGCGGAGCGCAACGGACGGATTCCGGTTTACAAGTATCTCTTTATGGCCGATTGCAGGAAGGTGGTGAAGCAGGCCCTGATGGACAGTGTCTGCGGAAAGGAGCTTTCCGTATACGGCATGGGCATGAAGCTGTTCCGGGGGCTGACAAAGCTGCTGCCGCACGCCTGGCTGCTGCATGCGGAAGCGAGCCTCAATGCACTCTCGAAGGGAGAGAAGAAATGCGGGAAATAAGGGTCGGCATGAACGAAGCCGGTCAGCGTCTGGATAAGCTGCTGAAGAAATACCTGAAGGAAGCGCAGGCCAGCTTCATCTACAAGATGCTTCGGAAGAAAAACATTGTTTTGAATGACCGGAAGGCAGAGGGAAAGGAAATCCTTGCAGAGGGGGATTCTGTGAAGCTGTATTTCTCGGAGGAAACCTTCGCATTGATGACCGGCAGCCGGGAGGTCGGCGTTTCGTCGGAGCAGAAGTCGTCTGGGCGAAAGGCGGAAAAATCCGGTGCCGGTGACAATGAGAAAAAGCAGAAATCTGCAGCGCGAAAGGATGAACCGGCAAAGGCTCTTGAAAACAGAATTGTCTATGAGGATGCGCAGCTTCTGCTCATCAACAAAAAGGCGGGCTGGCTTTCGCAAAGCGACGGCAGCGGTCTGGTGTCGGCCAATGAGCTGTGCCTTTCTTATCTGATCGCCAGCGGCCAGCTGGATGCGGCACAGCTTCGAACCTTTAAGCCTTCCATTGCCAATCGGCTGGACCGCAACACCTCGGGACTTCTGATTTTCGGAAAAACGCTGCCGGCCCTGCAGGCGCTGGCGGTGCTCCTCCGGGAGAGAAGCCTGCGCAAGTATTACCTGGCGGTGGTCAGCGGCGTCCTTCGGGAGCCCAGGCAGATCAGCGGCTTCCTTACGAAGGATACGGCCCGGAACCAGGTGCGGATCACAGCGCGGGCGGCAGAGGATGCAGCGCCCATTGAAACGGCCTATGAACCGCTTTATATCTCTGAGGGGAAGCATGCCTATACTGTACTGCGGGTGCACCTCATCACCGGAAAAACGCATCAGATTCGCGCCCATCTTTCCTCCATCGGGCATCCCATCCTGGGGGACCCGAAATACGGAAATGCGGCCGAGAATCGTTACTGGCAGGGAAAATGCGGTCTGCGGGGACAGCTGCTGCATGCTTATGAGTTGGACTTCCCACAGCTCGTAGGTAGTCTTTCTGCCGTATCGGAAAAATGTCTTCGGGCAGAACCGCCGGAAAGCTTCCGCAGCTTTCTGCCGGCAGGCTTTCTTGAAAAGGCGGGGATTCGCTGATCTGAGTGACAGTATCGGGGAGCAGCGGGGCTACAGCTGCTGCAGGCGCCTCCGATAATAGCCGGTTTTGGTGCATTCGCAGAGCCCCAGAATTTCCAGCTCCAGCAGTGTAGAGGACAGGATCTCCGCAGGCAAAGCGGTTTTTGCGGCCAACACCTCTGCATGCTCCGCTTCCGGCTGCAGTGCCCCGAAGACCCTGCGCTGGAGGCCGGAGAGGCTTTCGAGATCCACATCCAGCTGCAGCTGTCTGCCGTCACGGCTGAGGTGCAGGTATTCCAGCACCTCTTCTACGGAGGTCAGCAGAGAGGCCCCCTCCTGAATCAGGTGATTGCAGCCGACGGAGAGACGGTCGGTGATGCGTCCGGGAACGGCAAAAATCTGCTTCCCCTGCTCCAAGGCATTGCCCACAGTGATGAAGGTACCGGAGCGCTGCTTGGCTTCTATGACCAGCACGGCATCCGCCAGACCGGAGATTATCCTGTTCCGGCTGGCGAAGTGCTGCGGCAGAGGGGCTTTTCCGAGAGGGAGCTCCGAGAGGATGCCGCCGCCGGTTTCCAGAATCTGCTCGTAAAGACGAAAGTGGCTGGCGGGATAGCAGATGTCCAGTCCGTTTCCCAGAACTGCAAAGGTCCTTCCGCCGGCTTCGACAGCACCCTTCTGAGCGGCAGAGTCGATGCCGTAGGCCATGCCGCTGATGACAAGGACACCCTGCCTGGCCAGACCGGCCCCGAAGGTACGGGCAATGTCCAGACCGTAGTCTGTGGCATCTCTTGCACCGATAATGGCCACAGACGGTACGTCGTCCGCCGGAAGACTTCCCTTCACGTAGAGCGTAGTGGGGGCATTCGGGATATAACGCAGCCGCTCCGGGTAATCCGGATCCAGAGGCGTGAGCTCGCGAATGGAGTTTTTCATATGAATGTCTCTTGCTGTCATAGACTTTCCCTTCCGAAAAGCTGGTCCTCGATGCCGCGATAGCTGACGGCCTCGGACAGATGTTTAATCTCTATATTTTCTGCCTCCTCCAGATCTGCAATGGTGCGCGCCAGCTTCAGAAGCTTGTGATAGGTGCGCATGGAGAGCTGCTTCAGCGTAAAAATCTGCTGCATAAACTGTTGCTCGCGGCTTCCGAGCCGACAGAAGCGCTCAATTTCCCGAATGCCCATTTCTGCATTGACCCGGATATGGGGAAGTGCCTGAAAACGCACCCGCTGCCGGATTCTGGCCAGACAGACCCGCTCCCGCAATGCCGCCGAGCTTTGGCTCCGGCTTTTTTCCGTGATTTCCTCAAATTTAACAGGCGCAGCCTCCACGCAGAGGTCCAGCCGCTCCAGAATGGGCTTGGAGATGCCCCGCTGGTAGGCACGGATCTGGCCCGGGGTGCAGTGACAGCGGCTGCGGTCCGGGAAGTAACCGCAGGGACAGGGATTCATGGCGGCCACGATCATACAGTCTGCGGGATAGACGAAGGAGCCCTGGAGCCGGTTAATGCTGACGGCCCGATCCTCCATGGGCTGGCGCAGGGCCTCTACGGAGGCCTTGGAGAAGAGGGGGAGCTCATCCAGAAAGAGGGCACCGCCGGAGGCCAGGCTGATTTCGCCGGGCATGACGCTGCCCTGGGTGCAGCCGCCGATGAGGGCAGTGGTGGTGATACTGTGATGCGGCGTTCGGAAGGGCCGGCGGTCATAGAGCGCCTGCCCCTTGGGCAGGAGACCGGCAACAGAATAAACCTTGGTAATTTCGATGTTCTCCTCCCGCGTCAGCGGCGGCAGAATGGTGGGGATGCGTTTGGCAATCATGGTTTTGCCGGAGCCGGCAGTGCCGGAGAGAAGAAGATTGTGGCCGCCGGCGGCTGCGATCAGCGCGGCACGTACCGCGAAGCTTTGGCCCCGGATTTCGGAGAAGTCCACGTCATAATGGTCACTGACGGTGCTTTTTTCGGCCTTGGGACGGGGGAATTGGCGGAAGTCCTCCTCGGACTGCAGCAGTGCCTGCAGTTCCTTCACACTGCGGAGCCCGATGATATCCATGCTTTCCACCACCAGGGCCTCCTGGACATCCTCCATCGGCACCACGGCACCGCGAAGACCGGCCTCCCGGAAGGCGGTGACCATGGGGAGCGTGCCGGGAACATGCCGGATCTGTCCGTCCAGGCCCACTTCCCCGAAGAAGCCGTAGTCATCCAGAGAAAAATCCGGCAGCTCTCCGCTGGAGCGCAGGATGCCGGTGAGAATGGGCAGATCGAAGCTGGTACCGTCCTTGCGGCGGTCGGCAGGCTGCAGATTGATGGTGAGACGCCGGGGCGGCAGGTAGAACTGCTCGTTTTTCAGCGCCACGGTACAGCGCTCCAGGGCTTCTCGGACGCTGGCGGATACATTGCCCACAATGACGTTGCGGGGCAGCCCGTTGCTTTCGTCTACCTGCACGGAAACCAGGTATCCGTTCATGCCGTGGATACCTGCACTGTTTATTTTTGCTAACATATGTCCTCAGGGGGATCGGGAGCAGAATCGCTCTATAGAATCGATTTAATATTAAATTGCTGCGAATAAAATGTCAATAAATGAGAAATAAATAATTTTACACAAAAAAGACAGAAACCCGCCCTTGCAAAATCTGTATGACTGGGTTATAAACAGATACTGATATTCAAAAATCAGATGAGAAAAAATCTCATATCGACGAAGGGCACAGCATACATGGCAAATAATCTGATTATTGTGGAGTCTCCCGCCAAGGTGAAGACCATCAGCAAGTTTCTGGGAAAAAATTATACGGTAGATGCGACAATGGGACATCTCATTGATATGCCGAAGAGCTCCCTCGGGGTGGATGTGGAGCATGATTATACACCGAAATACATCACCATCCGGGGAAAGGGTGAGCTTCTCAGCAAGCTGAAGAAGGAGGCCAAGAAGGCAGACCGCATTTATCTCGCGACTGACCCGGACCGTGAGGGTGAGGCCATCAGCTGGCATCTCAACAATGAGCTTTGCAAGGATCCTTCCAATGAAAAGAAGATTGCCCGCATCAGCTTCAATGAGATCACGAAGAACGCGGTAAGCTCTGCACTGAAGAATCCCCGGGAGATCGATATGGATCTGGTGAACGCACAGCAGGCGCGCCGGGTCATGGATCGTCTGGTGGGCTATACCATCAGCCCCCTGCTCTGGAAAAAGATCCGAAAGGGCCTGTCCGCAGGACGGGTACAGTCCGTTGCCTTGAAGATGATCTGTGACCGCGAAACAGAAATCGCTGCCTTTGTGCCGGAGGAGTATTGGAGCCTCGCCGCAAATCTTTTGCTGGGAAAGAAGAAGTTGAAGGCCGGCTTCTATGGGAAGGACAAAAAAATCGCCCTCGGCTCCGAGCAGGAGACCGAAGACATTATCCGAAGCATCGGTAAGGCGGACTTCGTGGTGGAGGACATCCGGAAATCCGAGCGCCGGAAAAAGGCACCGCTGCCCTTTACCACCAGTACCCTGCAGCAAGAGGCGTCGAAGCTGCTGTCTTTCCCGACCTCGAAGACCATGCGGATCGCCCAGTCTCTGTATGAGGGTGTCAATGTCGAAGGGCACGGCACCGTGGGTCTCATCACCTATCTGCGTACCGATTCCACCCGTATTGCGGATGAGGCGGACGCTGAGGCACGGCGCTATATTGCGGAGAAGTACGGAGACGATTATGTGGCAGCCTCTGTGCAGCAGAAGTCCCAGGGTGAGGTGAAGATCCAGGATGCTCACGAGGCCATCCGTCCGACCTATCTCAGCATCACGCCGCTGGAGGCAAAGGAAAGTCTCGGAAGAGATGAGTTCCGGCTGTACCAGCTGATCTACCGACGTTTCCTGGCATCCCGTATGGAAAATGCTGTATACGATACGGAAACGGTGCGTCTGCGGGCCGGAGACTATGTCTTCACGGTGAGCGGCAGCAAGCTGCGCTTTGACGGCTTCCTCTCGGTGTACATGTCCGAGGAGGATAAGGAAGAGAAAAATGTACTGCTTCCGGATATGGAGAAGGGCGATGTGCTGACGCTTTCGGATTTCGAAAAGGAGCAGCACTTTACCCAGCCGCCGGCACACTTTACGGAGGCCTCTCTGGTGAAGGCGCTGGAGGAGGACGGCATCGGTCGTCCCTCTACCTATGCTCCCACCATCAGCACGCTGATCGCCCGCCGGTATATCACGAAGGAGAAGAAAAATATCTTCGTGACGGAGCTGGGACAGGCGGTGAATGACATGATGACCCGCAGCTTCCCCACCATTGTGGACACGGGCTTCACCGCGAACATGGAGTCTCTGCTGGATTCCGTGGCCGAGGGCAAGATCGAATGGAAAACCATCATTGAGAATTTCTATCCGGACCTCGCGGAGGCGGTGGAAATCGCCAACCAGGAGGTGGAGAAGGTCACCATCCGGGATGAGGAAACCGATGTGGTCTGCGACAAGTGCGGACGGAAGATGGTGATCAAGTACGGCCCCCACGGAAAGTTCCTGGCTTGTCCGGGCTTCCCGGAGTGCCGGAATACCAAGCCCTATATTGAGTACGCCGGCTTCGTCTGCCCGGACTGCGGCGCGGAGTGCGTGAAGCGAAGAAGCAAGAAGGGGCGGATTTTCTATTCCTGCTCCCGCTATCCGGAGTGTGAGTACATGACCTGGACCCGCCCGAAGGAGGCCCAGGTGGGCAGCAAGAAGGAAAATGAAATTGTAGAAACCTTCGCTTGACTTCTATAATGCAGCTATGCTAGAATCATTGTCGCGTCTGTTGACGCGACTTATTTTATTTTACACATTCATATGAAATCCGGAGGTGTTCCGAAGCGGAATGAAGCCGGTGTGCACACACATATGGATGGAAGATTCAACCAGGAGGTAGAAACATGAGTGCAATTGGAATGAAGCAGCTGCTTGAGGCTGGCGTACACTTTGGTCACCAGACCAGAAGATGGAACCCTAAGATGGCTCCGTACATCTACACAGAGAGAAACGGCATCCACATCATTGATCTGCAGAAGACCGTAAAGATGGTAGATGACGCTTACAACGCTATGGTACAGATCGTAGCCAACGGCGGCACTGTTCTTTTCGTAGGAACCAAGAAGCAGGCACAGGATGCTGTGAAGGCAGAGGCGCTTCGCTGCGGTGAGTTCTATGTAAACGAGAGATGGCTGGGCGGTATGCTGACCAACTTCAAGACCATCCAGACCAGAATCACAAGACTGAAGGAGATCGAGAAGATGTCTGAGGACGGAACTTTCGAGGTTCTGCCGAAGAAGGAGGTTACTCTTCTGAAGAAGGAGTGGGCTAAGCTTGAGGCCAACATCGGCGGCATCAAGGATATGAAGCAGATTCCGGACGCTATCTTCGTTGTTGATCCGAAGAAGGAGAAGATCTGTGTGAAGGAGGCTCAGACTCTGGGCATCACTCTGTTCGGTATCGCTGATACCAATGCAGATCCCGAGGAGCTGGATTACATCATCCCCGGTAACGATGACGCTATCCGTGCCATCAAGCTGATCGTTTCCAAGATGGCTGACGCCGTAATCGAGGCTAAGCAGGGCGAGATGACCGAGGAGGAGGCCGCAGCTGCAGCAGCTGAGGACGAGACCCTCGTAGCAGAGTAAGCATCATATACATTTCCGTAGGAGGATAAAGCAATGGCTATTACAGCAGCTCAGGTAAAAGAGTTACGTGAGATGACAGGCGCAGGCATGATGGCTTGTAAGAAGGCTCTGACTGCAACTGATGGTGATATGGACAAGGCAGTGGAGTTCCTCAGAGAGCAGGGACTGGCTGGTGCCGCTAAGAAGGCAGGCAGAATCGCAGCTGAGGGTATTTCCTACACTCTGCTGGCAGAGGATCACAAGTCCGGCGTTGTGGTTGAGGTAAATTCCGAGACTGACTTCGTTGCTAAGAACGAGAAGTTCCGTGGATATGTTCATGATGTTGCTGAGCAGGCTATGAACTCCGCTGCAGCAGACATCGATGCTTTCCTGGCTGAGAAGTGGGCTAAAGACGAGAGCAAGACTGTGGCTGAGCAGCTTTCCGAGGAGATTTCCATCATCGGTGAGAACATGCACATCAGAAGATTCACAAAGCTGTCTGAGAGCAACGGTTTCGTACAGGATTATGTTCATGCCAACGGCAGAATCGGTGTTCTGCTTCAGGTAGAGACCACTGCTGTGAACGAGACAACTGAGGAGATGGCAAAGAACATCGCTATGCAGATCGCCGCTCTGAACCCGAAGTACGTTACACGTGCAGAGGTTGACCAGGATTACCTTGCTTCCGAGAAGGAGATCCTGATGGCAGCAGCTAAGAACGAGAAGCCGAACGCACCGGAGAAGGTACTTGAGGGCATGGTTCAGGGTCGTCTGAACAAGGAACTCAAGGAAGTTTGTCTGGTAGATCAGGTTTATGTAAGAGCTGAGGACGGCAAGCAGACTGTACAGCAGTATGTTGATTCCGTTGCAAAGGCACAGGGCGCTGAGATCAAGCTGGTGAAGTTTGTTCGTTTCGAGACCGGTGAGGGTCTGGAGAAGAAGTCCGAGAACTTTGCAGAGGAAGTTGCAAAGCAGATGGGCTAATCGATAGCTTATTATATGCAATGAATATGAGGGCCTGGGAATCCGGTATTTTACGGATTCTCAGGCTTTTGCTTTTTACCGGAGGTAGGAATTTGGCGACGATCAAGGAAATTGCAGCGGCAGCCGGTGTCAGCACCACCACCGTTTCGAACGTGATCCACGGCAGGACCAAGAAGGTCTCACCGGCCACCATAGACAAGATAGAGTCTCTGATCCGGGAAATGGGATACGTACAGAAGCTGGGACTCCGGGTGCTGAACAAGGAAAAATCGCAGCTGATTGCTGTCGTGGTGAACTATCACAAGGACTTCAAGGATTCTGTTCTCGGTGATCCCTTTTATGGAAAAATCATCGGCTTTATCGAGGAATATATCCAGAGGCAGAATTACTATATGATGATCTGCTCCACAAAGGACGTGGAGAAGATATTTCAGATGGTGGCCGGCTGGGACATGGACGGTGTGATTGCCATCTCCTTCAGCAGAAGAAACTGTGAGAAAATTTACCAGCTGGTCAAAAAACCCATTGTTTCGATTGATGCCTACGGAGAGCTGGATGACGGAGATACGCAGCATGTCGCAAATATTGGACTTGATGATGAAAGCGGCGGATACCAGATGACAAAATACCTTCTGGAGTCCGGCTATGAAGAGATCAAGGTTTGTGCGGGAAGAGACAGCGGTGTGGACCATCTACGTTATCTCGGTGCAGAGAGGGCCATGGCGGAATGTGCAAACGAAAAGCAGAGACTGCAGTTTGTGCCCCTCGGCATGAATTATGAGAAGCGCAAGGCGAACTACGAGTGGCTTCTGCAGCGAAAGAAGCCAAAGACGGCATTGTTTTTCCTGTCGGATATGTATGCGTTGGAGGCCATCAGCTTTTATGCGGATCAGCGGGTTTCTGTCCCGGAGGAGATCGGAGTGGCCGGCTATGACGATATCAGCTATGCCCAGTATTCCACACCCCGACTTACAACGGTTAAGCAGGATGTGGAGGAAAAGGCGAAGCTGGCGGTAGAGCTGTTGATGAAATGGATCCGCGAGGGAAGCATAGCGGAGGAGCCGGAGACAGTGCTGCCCGTTGCTTTGGTGAAGAGAGCGTCGGTGCGGGCACAGGAGAAATAGGAGAGGGAGCATTCGTAAGAGACGATTACGATCTGCATGCCGGTTAGCGAGAGAAAGCGTCATGGTGAAGGTACCATGGCGTTTTTTGTGCATCTATCACAAAAACGGGCTGAAATCTATTGATAAAAATACGGTTATCTACATAACCTATTTACACGAACGGATTTCAATGCTAGAATTCAGACATGGAAGTTAGGTACATAACCTGATGCGCTGCAGCGAAACCCGGAAATGTACAGTTACAAAAAGGGAGGATATATGAAGCAGATTTTAATTGCTACGCATGGAAAGATGGCTTCGGGCATCCGATATACGGCGGAGCTGATCGTCGGGAAAATGCCGGGCGTCACCACTATTGATGCCTATGTTGAGCCGGATGACAATATCGTTGAGAAATTTCAGGCATTCTTCGAGGTACACAAGGAGGAACGCATCATTGTCTTTACGGATCTGATGGGCGGGAGCGTCAACCAGAAGCTGATGGAATATGCCGGAAACGACAATGTGACATTGATCACCGGTACGAATCTTCCGGTGCTGATGCAGGTCATGCTGGCGGAAGATAATGTGTCGGAGGAGGAAATCGAGGGCTATATCGCAGAAGCAAGAGAGGAACTGCAGCTGGTTTCTGTCGGAGAAAAGAAGAAGGAAGCCAAGCAGAAAAGCACGGCAGTGCCGGAAGCGAAGGACATTACCTACGAGAACTCCGGGGCCAGAATCGCAGCGCTTCGTGTAGACGACAGGCTCATCCACGGACAGGTGGCTATGACATGGACGAAGCAGCTCAAGGTCAACGGCATCGTGGTGGCCAACGATGATGCGGCGTCTGACAATACCCAGAAAATGGCACTGAAGATGGCGGTGCCAGCCGGCATAAAGGTGCTGATCAAGCCGGTGCAGGAGGCCATCCGGGTACTGAATGATCCGAGAGCGGAAAGGATGAGAATCCTGGTGCTTACGCGGAATGTCAGGGATGCACTGGCGGTGCGGAAGCAGGTGGGGGAAATCGAATTTCTGAACATCGGAAATACCGGCAGATTCGACGGCATTGACGTTTCGGAGAAGAAGCTGCTTTCACCGACCATCATGCTGACCGAGGAGGAGATCAGGAACCTGAAGGAGCTGGTGGCCATGGATCCTAAGACATGCATGCAGCAGGTACCGAATGATGAGCGCAAGCTCGTCAAGGATGAGATCAACACATTATAAAAGAGAAGGAGCGTAGCGCATATGTTAAATGCATTTTTTGTGGCACTGGCCGTATTTGTCTGTGTCGGCGGTGCAGAGCTGATTGGTTTTACCATGTTGAACCGGCCCATCGTCATCGGTTCCCTGGTGGGGCTTTTCCTGGGAGATGTACAGACGGGAGTGGTCATCGGTGCCTCGTTGGAAGCGGTATTTATGGGCGTTGTCAATATCGGCGGTGCATCGGCGGCAGAGCCGGGAATCGCAACGGCGGTAGGTACGGCCTTCGCCATTCTGCTGGGAAAGGGAAGTGAGGTTGCTCTGACCCTGGCCCTTCCCATTGGTATCCTGGGCCTTCAGATCAAGACAGCGCTGTATATCTTCATTGTCGGCATGTTTGCGAAGAAGTTTGACCAGCTGGCCGCAGAAGGAAAGGATCAGCAGATCGTCTTCCTGCATTACGGCCTCTGGACTGTAAACTGGTTCCTGTATTCCCTCGTGGCATTCTTCGGCATCCTGTTTGGATCCGATGCGGTGGGAGCACTGGTGGAAGCCATTCCGGAGGTTGTGATGAATGGCCTCACGGTATGCGGCGGTCTGCTGCCGGCAGTCGGCATGGCCATGCTGATGAAGATGCTCTGGGACAAGAAAATCTGCATGTTCTTCTTCCTTGGCTTTGTTTTATCGGCCTACATGAATCTGCCGCTGATCGCCATTGCCGTGATCGGTACGATCATTGCCGTTGCCATGGGCATGAATGACTATCAGATCAGCCAGCTGGCAGCGATGCGGCAGGCGGCACCGGCAGCAAACGGAAGCATTGCATACGATCAGGAAGAGGAGGAATTTTTTGCATGAGCAAGCTGACAAAATCGATTCCGGCAGACGAAAGAAAGCTGCTGAAAAAGGCATTCTGGAGATCCTTCACATTATACGCAGCCGTAAGCCCGGCGAAGCAGGGTGCCTCCGGCTTCAGCTACGCGCTGATGCCCTTCATCAATAAATTTTACAAGGACGATGAGGCGGGCAGAAGACAGGCCCTTGTCCGGAGTATGTCCTACTTCAATACGACGATCACCTGCTCCACCTTCATTATGGGCCTGGTGGCATCCATGGAAAAGAAGAACAGCGAACAAGCGGATTTTGATGCGAACTCCATCAATGCTGTGAAGTCCAGTCTTATGGGACCTCTGGCAGGCATCGGCGATTCCATTTTCTGGGGCGTGCTCCGGGTGATTGCAGCCGGCATTGCCGTCGGCATGGGCATGGCCGGAAATGTGCTGGCCCCCATCATTTTCCTGCTGCTCTTCAACATTCCATCCCTGCTTGTCAAATACTACGGCACCTTTTTGGGCTACAAGCTCGGCTCCGAGTACATCCAGAAAATGTATGAAAGCGGCCTCATGAACATCCTCACCAAGGCGGCCAGTATCGTCGGTCTGATCATGGTGGGCGGCATGACGGCCAGCATGGTGACCTTCAGTTCCACCTTTGAGCTTAGTCTGGAGGGAGAGTCTATCCTGAACCTGCAGTCCATGCTGGATCAGATCTTTGTCGGCATCGTGCCCATGGGACTCACGCTGTTCTGCTATTATCTTCTGAAAAAGAAGAACATCAGCGTCACAGTGCTCATCATCGGTGTCATCATTCTGGGCATTTTGTTGTCGGTACTGGGCATCGCATAAGGCAGGAAGGAGCATGCTGAATATGAAGGACTGGTGGAAAAACGCCGTTGTGTATCAGATCTATCCGAGAAGCTTTAAGGATTCCAACGGCGATGGCTTCGGGGATCTTCCCGGTGTGATCGAAAAGCTGGATTACCTGAAGCTGCTCGGCATCGATGTGATCTGGTTAAGCCCCGTGTTTGATTCCCCACAGGATGACAACGGATACGACGTTCGGGATTACCGGAAGATTTATGCGAAATTTGGCACCAATGAAGATATGGAGAAGCTGATCGCTGAGGCGCACAAGCGCGGCATCAAGGTCGTTTTGGATCTGGTGGCCAATCATACATCGGATGAGCATGCCTGGTTCGTGGAAAGCAGAAGATCCAGGGATAATGCCTACAGCGACTACTATATCTGGAAGGACCCGAAGCCGGACGGCAGCGCGCCGAACAACTGGGGCTCCAGCTTCTGCGGCGGTGCCTGGGAATATTGCGAGGAGAGAGGGCAGTATTACCTGCATCTCTACAGCAGGAAGCAGCCGGACCTGAACTGGGAGAATGAAACCGTCCGGAAAGAGGTTTATGATCTGATGAGGTTCTGGCTGGACAAGGGCGCAGACGGCTGGCGCATGGATGTCATTGCCTCCATCTCCAAGGACCAGCGCTTCCCGGACTATGAAGAGGAGCCCGGCAGAAAATATTACACCGGAAAATATCACACGAACGGACCGCGTCTGCATGAGTTCCTGCAGGAAATGAATCAGCAGGTGATGTCGAAGTATGACTGTATGACGGTGGGAGAGGCGCCGGGGTCCACCTCGGAGGTGGCCAGACTCTTTACGGATCCCGAACGGCACGAGCTCAATATGATCTTTACCTTTGAGCATATGAATATCGACCGGATTCCCGGCTCTGTCAACCGAAAATGGGCATTAAAGCCCTTTGATCTGAGGGAGCTGAAGCGGGTGATGTCAGACTGGCAGTATACCCTCAGCGACCATGGCTGGAATGCGCTCTACTTTGAAAATCATGACCAGCCGCGTGTAATTTCACGCTGGGGAAATGATACTGTATACAGAAAGGAATGCGCGAAGGCATATGCCACCGTGCTGCACGGCATGCAGGGGACGCCCTATATCTATCAGGGGGAGGAAATCGGCATGACCAATGTGCGTTTTGATCTCGACGAGTATGAGGACATTGAGGTGCGCAATGCCTACAAGGAGCTGGTGCAGATCGGCAAAACTCTGTCGGCGGAGGACCTGAAGAAGGCCGTCTGGAATAAAAGTCGGGATAATGCCAGAACGCCGATGCAGTGGGATGACAGCGAAAATGCCGGCTTCACGACAGGAAATCCGTGGTTCCGCCTTTCGGACAGATACCGGGAAATCAATGTCAAGGAGGCCCTGACGGATGCAGATTCCGTTTTCCATTATTACCGGAAGCTGATCGAACTGCGGCACAGGGAAGCGCTGTTGACAGACGGCACTTATGCGCTTATTCTTGCAGATGATCCGCAGATCTTCGCCTATTTCCGGAAGACAGAGCAGGAAACCTGGCTGGTGGCTGCGAACCTGTCGGAGCAGACGGCGCCGACAGACGGATTGAAGGCATGCGTAAAGGCAGAGCAAGGGATCGTCATTGCAAACTATCCGGACAGAAAAGACCTGGAGGCTGCACTGCGACCCTATGAATCCTTTATGATGAAGGTGGATGTTTAGCATGACCAAAGACAAATACATGATCGCACTGGACATGGATGGTACACTTCTGAATAGTCAGGGAAAAATAACAGAGCATACACTGAATGTGCTCAAAAGCCTTATGGACGCGGGACACGATATTGTGCCGGCGTCCGGCAGGGCATTTCCGATCCTGCCGGAGGAGATCAAAGGTCTGGCGGGAATCCGATACGCTGTGCTGGAGAACGGCGCCGTCATCTGGGACTGGAAAAAGCAGCTGCCCGTATGCAGCAGCAGACTGCCGGAGGGTGTGGCGCAGGAGATTCTGCGCTATGTGAAGATAGAGTGCCCCGATACCCGATATTATACGGAGGTGATGGCGGAGGGCATCGTATGGGCGGAGGAAGCGGACCGGCCCTTTTATGAGGATGCCGGGATTGCGGGAGACTTCGCAGCGTACATGCTGAAGGACCATGCCTTTGCCCGGGATATTCACGAGAGAACGGACATCCTGCAGAAGGCAGAAAAGATCAATCTGTATTTTGAGGACCATGAAGTATCAGCGGCACTCCGCGCGCACTGGGCGAAGCGGCACGATGTCTGTGTCACTACGTCGGTCAGCGGAAATGCGGAGCTCAACGCGCCGGACGTGAACAAGGGACGCGGCCTTGAGAATCTCAGCGAACGGCTCGGCATCGGAAGGGAGCATGTGATCGCCATCGGTGACAATGAAAACGATGCGGAGATGCTGGCATGGGCCGGCATTTCTGTCGCCATGGGCAATGCCGCCGAGGCCGTGAAAGGGAAGTCGCGCTATGTGACAGAGGACAATGACCATGACGGCGCGGCAGCATTTTTGCAAAGGCTGCTGATTTGTTAAAGATCAGTTTCTCCGATAGGCTGGTTTTCCGTCAGCTTTTCTGCACAGAAACGGAAGAACCGGTCCGCTGCGGCGGGATATTCCGGTAGCCGCTTTCGGCAGAGGCAGGCGGTGCGGGAGCAATCCACATCGGTGAGTTTTAGGATGGCAAGACGGTAGGAGCGGAGCGCCGGAAAGTTCGGCAGAATGGCCAGTCCGAAGCCGGCCTCCACCATACCGGCGATGACATCGTCCTCCTCGGTTTCACAGGCAATCCGGGGCACGGCATTGATCTGCGCAAAGAGGGCGTCCACGGAGGCCCGGAGACCGGAGCGCTCGGAAAAGAAAACAAAGGGTTCGGAAAGGCAGTCCCGCAGGGGGGTGCCTTCTTTTTTTGCAGCAAAGGGATGATCGACGGGGGCGACCAGCACGAAGGGCACCGTGGGGAAGGGAACACATTCGAAGTCGAGGGGATCTGCGGTATGGCTGACGAAGGCCATGTCAATGCTGCCGTTCCCCAAATCCTGCAGAAGCTCCGCGCTGAAGCTGCTCTCGGTATGCAGCTCAAAGCGGACGGTGCCGGCATTATCCTCCCGGAGAAACTGCTGCATGAGCTGGGGAATGCGGCGGCTGGCCAGCTTGCGGATGCCGCCCACGAGGACAATGCCGCCTTCCTGACCGAATTCCTGCATGGCGCGGATGCCGGTGTCCAGCTGCAGCAGAGAGCCGGTGATGGCCCGGAGGAAATACTGCCCGTAGCGGGTCAGCTGCACATTGCGGCCGTTTCGGGTAAAAAGCGGTACACCGAGCTCCGCCTCGAGATGGTCAATGGCATAGCTCAAGGCAGGCTGACTGATGTGCAGTGCCTCGGCGGCCCGGCCGTAGTGCTCCAGCGCGGCAACGGTTTCAAAGTAACGGAGATGGTCCAGATTCATAAAGATTCCTTATTAAAATGATACAATATTACGATTTGTTTTTATGATACAGAAGGCCTATGATATAGTCAACGGGATTGATAAAAAAATAACAGAGTAATTCAATCCAATCGAAATAAGGGGGATACGTAAGATGGAAGAGCGTAAGGTTGTATTGATCACCGGCGGTGCGATGGGACAGGGAAAGGCCCATGCCATCAAGTTCGCTGAGAACGGATTTGATGTGGTGCTGGCAGATATGCAGGATCCGGCCGGCGAGGTTTTCCAGCAGACCGTGAAGGAAATCGAGGCGCTGGGCGCAAAGGCGCTGGCGGTGCGTGCCAATGTCACCTCAGACGAGGACATGAAGAAGCTGTTCGAGGAGGCCTGGAGCACCTTCGGCCGCATTGATGTGGTGGTGGCCAATGCCGGCGTCATCAACTTCGGCTATACCTGGGAGCTAACCGATGCACAGGTACAGAAGGTCATCGACATTGACCTCATCGGCACCTGGCGTACCGATAAGTATGCGGCGATCTACATGCGTAAGCAGGGCAGCGGCCGCATCATCAACATTTCCTCTACCTCCGGTATGTACGGCACACCGCAGCTGGCCACCTACTGTATGGCAAAGTGGGGCGTGCGCGGCCTCACCAAGACTCTGGCGCAGGAGCTGAAGGGCACCGGCATTGTGGTGAACACGGTTTGTCCTACAAAGGTAAAGACACCGATGTGCGAGACCGAGAGCTATGTGCAGTTCATCAACGATCTGACCGGCAAGCACTTCGCAAACTGGCAGGAGATGTATGACGGCATGCCTTTCCTGGAGGTAGCCGACATTTCCGACATGGTTTACTGGCTCGGCACCAGCCGCGCAGCAGGCAAGTTCAGCGGACGGGATCTGGGTCTGGATCTCGGCACACTGCAGCAGTAAGGGGGCCGGTATATGAAGATCACCAAGGCAACACGCTGGCGGGTTTTTGCCGGTGTATGGATTCAGAGCCTTTTTACCTCGGCAACTGCCTTTTTCAGCCTTTTCGCGCTGCCGCTGACCACCAAGTTCGGCTGGAGCAGCTCGGATTTCAGTATGGCTTATACCATTTACATGTTTGTGTACTGCGCCATGGGCTTTGTGGGAGGCCTTCTGGCGGAGAAGCTGCAGCCCCGCGTGGCCATTTACCTCGGCCTCATTTTCTTCGCGGCCGGCTGGTTCCTGACGGGCTTCGCCAGCAGCATCCCGCAGCTGTATCTGTTCTACGGTGTCATGGCGGGCGCCGGTGCCGGTACCATTTACCCGGCTTGCCTGCCCACGGCCCTCAAGTGGTTCCCGGACAAGAGCGGTTCCATCTCCGGTTTGGTACAGGCCGGTGCCTCCTGCGGCCCCTTCATCATGTCTCCGATTGCCCAGTGGCTCATTGAGACCCAGGGAGCGCAGAATGCCTGCCGTATCCTGGCCATCGTTTTCCTGATCGGCGTCGGTGCCGTGGCATGGATGATCATTCCGTGTCCCGAGGGCTGGATACCGGAAGGCTGGACCCCGACCGCTTCCCAGGCCAAGGAGCTCAACGCCCGGAACTACAACATTCCGGAGATGGTGAAGACACCCGTTTTCTGGGTAATGCTGGTGATGTTCATCTTTGCCAATGCAGCCGGTACCATGATGGTCAGCGCCACTTCTCCGATTGCACAGAACCAGATCGGCCAGAGTGCCATGACCGCCGCAATGTGCGTTTCCATCATGACCCTCGCCAATATGTGCGGCCGTATCGGTTTTGGCTTCATCTATGACCGCCTGAAGGGCTGGAATTCTCTGGTACTGGTGCTGGTACTGAATGGCCTGTCCATGTGTATGCTGACAATCGCCCATTCTCTGCCGTATTTCATCGCCTGCATCTGTCTCGTGGGCTTCTCCTTCGGCGGACTCCTGGTGGTGTTTGCACCGATCGTGAAGAATGTCTTCGGCAGCAAGTTCTATAACCGGAACTACGGCCTCATCTTTATCGGCTACGGCGTCGGTGCCTTCGTGGGACCGAAGATCAGTGCCAGCTTCTACGACAGCACCGGCTCCTATGTCATGGGATACATCGGCTCCGCTGTGCTGGCAGCCGCCGCTGTGGTGCTGGTATTTGCCGCAAAGAAGCTTACACTAAAAATGCAGGCGTAGTCCACTAAATCCGTATCAAAGGCTTTGCGAACAGCAAAGCCTTCTTTGTATTTACAGAGATCCCCGAAATCTGCTAAACTATAAAGGTTAGAGATGAACGGGAGAGAATGCTGAATCATGAATTTACTGTCCTTATGGCTTGTGAACTGCATATTGGTGCTGATTTTTGCCCTGGCCTTTCTGGTGTCGGTGCGAAAGGAGCGGCGGCGCTTCCGCAATGCGGTTTTTCTGGGCGGTGCTATCCATTTCGCCATCTATGCCATCATGGAATATACGCGGCCGAATCTGCCCTTTGTGCTGATCCGCCTGGATATTTTCACCTTCGGCTTCGTGCTGGTGCTTCTGCTGGGCTCCCTGGTCCTTTATGCGGACAGCTGGATGCTCTGGCACAAGGAGGGCCCGGGAAGAACGGCGCTGCTCCCGGCTGCGGCCGCCAGCATTGCCCTGGTATTGACCTTCGGCTTTCTGGCCATTGCCCGCCTGACCTTCGATATCCTGTGGCTGCGGGTCATCAACATGACCATCATGTTCATCCTGTTTTTCAACACCTTCGTCTTTGTGACACTGGTGCTGTATACACTGATTTATTCCGGGATGCCGGTGCGGCGGGATTTTGACTATATCGTCATTCACGGTGCGGGGCTTCTGGGCGGCAAACGGATTTCCCGGCTCCTGGCCTCCCGCATTGACAAGGCCATCGAGGTTTACGAGCTCTGCGGGCGGCGGGCGAAGCTGATTCCCTCCGGCGGAAGGGGAAGTGATGAGGATATCTCTGAAGCGGAGGCGATTCGGAATTATCTTCTCGAAAAGGGGATTCCGGCATCCGACATTCTGATCGAGGATCGTTCCACCACGACCATGGAAAACCTTCGCTATTCCCGGGTGCTCATAGAGGCCGAGGACAGTAAGCGCCCGTACCGCTGTGTTTTTGTTACCAGCAATTATCATGTGCTGCGGACGGCGGTATATGCCCGGAAGGCAGGACTGAGCGGCGAGTGCGTGGGTGCTCCCACCCGGATGTATTACTGGATCAGCGCCTTTCTGCGGGAGTATGCAGCGATCCTCGAAGCCAATAAAGCGGCGGCCATCCTCTGGATCATAGTCTGGTGGCTGTGGTTCCTTTGGTCGCACGTATAGCGAATCATCTCAGCACCACCGAAGCGATGTGTGGTGCGCAACAAAAAACCCGGGGCAGAGCTTAGTACTCTGTTCCGGGTTTTCTTTCGTTGTGCAGATTTATTTCCGATTCTGCTTTTTCTCTTCCAGATAGTCGTTGAGCGTGGCATTCGGGATATCGGTGATGAACATATGTCCCGGTGCGTGGGTAATGACGATGGGCGGCTTGGCATTTTCCACAGCAGCCTGGGGCGTCACACCGCAGGGCCAGAATACCGGAATCTCTCCCGGGTAAATGTCTACGGCCTCGCCGTAATCCGGCTTCATGACATCGGCAACGCCGACCTCCTTCGGATCTCCCATATGTACCGGTGCGCCGTGCACGTTCGGCATCTTCACGGTAATGTCATAGGCCTTCTGTGCATTTTCCGGGGTCATGGGCCGCATGGAGCAGACCATGGGACCGGAGAAGGGACCGGCAGGTACGGTCTGGATATTGGTTTTGAACATGGGCACGTTGCGTCCCTGGGCAATGTGGCGAATCTCAATGCCCTCCCGCATCAGCGCTTCCTCGAAGGAGAAGGAGCAGCCGATCAGGAAGCCCACATAGCCCTCCTTCCAGTAATCGGAGGCATCGGTGATTTCCTTGACAAACACACCGTTCTCATAGATGCGGTACCTGGGAATGTCGGTGCAGATGTTTCCGCCCTCGCCCATGTCATGGGTCTCCGGTGTGCCCTTGATAATTTCCAGAATGGGGCAGGGGAAAGGATTCTTATTGGCATATTCCTCGAAGTCTGCAGCATATTCCGGCGGCAGAATCACGAGATTGGCCTGGGCGAAGCCGCGGCACATACCGGCGGTGGGGAAGTCAATGACGCCTTCCCGGATCAGCTTGCGAACCTCACCGGGTGTCATGTCTACATAGGGTGTGATGTCAAATGCCATGATACTACCTCCTTGTTTAATGCTTTACAACGTTAAAATCCTGCGATGGAACCATGATAAGTCAAAATCCGCCCGGAATCAAGTCTCCGATGCAATTTCGTCAATGAGACGGAGCTCCTCCTCGGTGAAGGGAGCGGAATCGATGGCCTTCAGATTGTCCAGGATCTGCTGGGTCTTGGAGGCACCGATCAGTACGCTGGTCACCACCGGCTGCTGCAGAAGCCATGCGAGCGCCATGTCCGCCAGCTTTTCACCGCGCTCTGCTGCCAGGTCATTCAGGCGGCGGATCTGGGAAAGACGTGTCTCCGTGAGAATGCTCTCCTTCAGGAAGCGGCCGTCGGTGCGGATGCGACTGTCCTCCGGGATGCCGTGGAGGTAGCGGTCTGTCAGCTGTCCCTGGGCCAGGGGGCTGAAGGTAATGAGACCCTTTTCAAGTTTGGCGGCGCTTTCCTTCAGACCATTCTTTTCCACTGTGCGGTCGAAGATGGAATAGCGGTTCTGGTTGATGACGAAGGGACAGTGCAGCTCCTTCAAAATTGCGGTGGCCTTTTCCAGGGTAGGACCGTCATAATTGGAGAGACCGGCATAGAGGGCTTTTCCGCTCTGCACCGCTGTGGCCAGCGCCCCCATGCTTTCCTCCAGCGGGGTATTGGGGTCCATCCGGTGATGGTAGAAGATATCCACATAGTCAAGGCCCAGGCGCTTCAGGCTCTGGTCCAGGCTGGAGAGGAGATACTTCCGGCTGCCCCAGTTGCCGTAGGGGCCGTCCCACATGACATAGCCTGCCTTGGTGGAGATCAGAAGCTCATCCCGGTAAACGCCCAGATCCTCCTTCAGGATCCGGCCGAAGTTCTTCTCGGCGCTGCCCGGCTCCGGCCCGTAATTGTTGGCCAGATCGAAGTGAGTGATGCCGTTGTCGAAGGCCGTGAAGCAGAGCTGCTTCATATTCTCGAAATTCGCGGTATCGCCGAAATTGTGCCAGAGACCCAGGGACACCCGGGGCAGCTGTAGACCGCTGCGTCCGGCATACTGATAGCGCATTTTGTCATATCGTTCAGTTTTGGCTGTATACATGATTTGCCTCCTTTGTTATTGTGAGTAGTTATTGAGATTTTTTTTAACAGTTTCCAGTGTCAGCCAGCCATTTTCTTCTCCTGATTTTCGACCTTTCGCAAGTTCATTCATTAATCGGATGGTGGCTTGTAATCTTTCGAAGTCATGTATACCGGAAATCGCTTTGCTATTTGGCATATTGTTTAACTCCTTTCAGACAAAGAATAGTCCAATCTGCTGCAAAATTCAATTGTAGCTTTACAACATATAGAGCTATCCAGCTAAAGCACTTATGGCAGTATCTGCGGAAAGCTGTTATACTTACCGATAATGACGATACAAAGGCTGCATAAAACAGTTCTATGCGGAGGTGTCGAATGAGTGAGAAGACGCAAATCTTATTTATGCAAACACGATTGCTTCGGCTTGCGGCCGAGCATTGGAATGCGACCATCACGAAGGTGAATGAAATATTTGCCGGATATGGTGTATTCAAGTTTATAGAGGAGTGCTTTGATGAGTTCCATACAGAGGGAGATGAGGCGGTGCTTTATGACATTGAGCAATTATTGCGCAATAAGGGGGCTGAGGTATGATCCGACTTGTTGATGGTATGACATTGTATCACGGCAGCTACTGTGAAATAACAGCTCCGGACTTGGCAAAGTGTGCGCCCTATAAGGATTTTGGAAGTGGATTTTATGTGACGTCATCTTATCAACAAGCAAAAAAGTTTATAAAAACCTCGTTAAAGAAGGCAAAGTCCCAGGGAGTGGTTGATAACGGTCAGAAGCTACCATTGTTGAGAATCTCAGAGAATATGATATCATCGCCGGTAAGATCGCGGATGATGCAACGAACTTTACGATTCTTGCATATATTGCAGGTACCTATGGGAACATTGGAAGTAATGAAGCGGATAAGCTGTGTATAAGCCGGCTCCTTCCGGAGAGACTGGATGATCAGTATTGCTTTCGAACGAAACAGTCATTGGCTTGCCTGAAATGCATCGGGAGTGAGGTTATTGTATGCAAAGATTAGACAGTATAACGGAGGATCAGAAAAAATATGCAATAGATCTGCTGGTTACACTTACTGTGGAGGAAATCGCGGATCAGTTGAAAATAGATCCGGCAAAGGCATTAAACGCTTTCGTGGCATCTAAGACAGGGAAACTGCTGTATGATGAGACTTCCAAGCTATGGTGGAATGGTCCATCATATATTGCGCAAATGTTTCTCGATGAGTGTGAGTGATTTTTGCCTCTTGGAGATAGATGAATGATAAAAAAATTACGAATAAGGCTTTTCTGCGCCCTGCTGACAATGTTGACCGTCATATTGCTGGCGGGCTGCGGAAGCAAGGAGCAGGTGACGGTGACACTCTGGCATGTTTACGGTGAGGCGGATGACTCGCCGCTGAATGATCTCGTTGACGAATTCAATGAGACTGTTGGGAAGGAAAAGAACATCCGGGTGGAAGTCACCAGCGTCACCAATACGAACAATATACATGAGAAGGTGCTGGCGGCAGCTGAGGGAGAAGCGGGGGCAGAGGCACTGCCGGATATGTTCGTTTCCTATCCGAAGACGGTGCTGGCCATGCCGGACAGCTCGATTCTGGTGAATTACCGGGATTACTTCTCTAATGATGAGATTTCGAAGTTTGTGCCTGAGTTTATGCAGGAGGGCATGATCAACGGAAAGCAGCTGGTGCTGCCGGTGGCTAAGTCCACGGAGATTCTCTTCATCAACAAGACGGCCTTCGACCGCTTTGCCAAAGCAACAGGGACACAGCTTTCTGACCTTCGTACCTGGGAGGGACTCTTCAAGGCTGCGCGGAAGTATGCCCAATGGCAGGATAAGAAGACATTGGATCAGAATGGGGATACAAAGCCCTTCCTGGCCCATGACAGCTACTTCGATTACTTCCAGGTGGGCGTTACTTCCCTGGGCGGCAGCTTCTTCAACGGCGACGGCGACGGTATCAGCTACAGCCCGCTCTTTGACCGGGTCTGGAAGTCCTATGCAGAAGCGGCAGCAGAGGGCGGCGTATGGCTTGGCAGCGGCTATGCCTCCCAGGCCATGAAAACCGGAGATGCGGTGGCGGTCATCGCCTCCTCCGCCAGTGTGCGTTATTTCTCCGATACGGTGACCTATGCGGACAATTCCACTGAGCGGATCAGCATCATCAGCATTCCCTGCCCTACCTTTATTGGCGGAGAGAAGCTGGCCATGCAGCGCGGTGCCGGCATTTGCACCGTGAAGTCCACTCCCCAGCGGGAAAAGGCCTGCGTGACCTTTCTGAAGTGGCTGACAGAGACAGAACGAAATGTTCAGTTTGCGACAAGCCTTGGCTATATGCCGGTGAAGCAGGATGCCTTTTCCGCCTATCTGCCCCAGGCCATCAGCGAGCTGACAGATCCCATGTACATTTCCATGTACCAGGCCTTTATGCAGACCAAGGCAGAATACAAATTTTATACGCCGCCCCAGTATGACGACTACCTGGCCATGGAGACAGAATTTGAGGATATGGCCCGGGAGAAGCTGCAGCTGGCGGCAGAAAGCTGCAAAGAGGATCCATCCCAGTCGGCAGAGGCACTGGCTGCGCTGTCGCTCCAGAGCTTTATCCGGGATTATGAAGCAGAAAAGTAAAGGAATATAAAACAAGATATGAAGCAGAATTATAAAATGATCCTGAGCTATGACGGCTCACGATACTACGGCTGGGAACATCAGCCCAACACGGAGCTCACCATACAGGGAAAGCTGGAGACGGTACTGTCCCGGCTGACCGGAGAAACGATTACAGTGATCGGCGCAGGCCGTACCGATGCGGGTGTCCATGCTCGGGGCATGTGCGCCAACGTCCTGCTGGACACAGCGTTGTCCGAGGAGGAAATCCGCGCGTACATGAATCGCTACCTTCCCGAGGACATCAGCATCAACGAGCTGAAGCGCTGCGGCGACCGCTTCCACGCCCGCTTCAAGGCCAGCGGCAAGACCTATCGCTACAGCTGCTGGTACGGTGAGCAGAAGCCGGTCTTTGAGCGGAAGTATGTCCGGGTACTGGAGCAGAAGCCCGATATCGGGAAAATGAAGGCGGCTGCGCAGTACCTCATCGGGGAGCATGATTTCAAGTCCTTCTGCGGCAATTCGAAGATGAAGAAGTCCACGGTACGGAGGATTGACAGCATTGACATCACGGAAAACGGCTCCTATATCCGTCTTTATTTCCACGGCACGGGCTTCCTGCAGAATCAGGTGCGGATCATGACCGGCACCCTGCTGGAGATCGGCTTCGGAAAGCGCGCGCCGGAGGAAATGCAGGCGATTCTGGAGAAGAAGGACCGGAAGGCGGCGGGCTTCACGGCAGAGCCCCAGGGACTTTGTCTGATGAAGGTGGACTACGAGTAAGACGTGCAGGGGAGTGTTATGAAAAAGAAGCTTTTGAGGGGCTGCGGCATCGCGGCCCTGGTGCTGCTTTCAGCCTATCTTCTGACCGCGGCCTTTTTTTATGAGCGGATGATGCCCGGGACCTTTGTGAACGGCATCGATGTGTCACTCATCAGCCGGAGCGAGGTGGAGCGTTTTATGAATGCCCACAGCGTGTCCGACTACTGCCTCACGGTGACGGACATCCACGGCGCGGACACGGCAATCAAGGCCGAAGACATTGACCTCCGGGAGCAGTATCATACGGAAACGCTGGCGTGGCAGAATCCGCTGCTGTTCCCGCTGTACATGTGGACCGGCAGCAGCATGACGGTGCCCTATGACATCGTCTTTGACGCGGAGAAGCTGACGGCGCTGGTGCAGGAGAAGCTGCTGACGCCCGGGGATGCGGGATATACCGCGCCGCGAAATGCCTACGTTTCCGACTATATCTACGGCAGCGGCTACATCATGGTGCCGCCGGAGGACGGGGATACCCCCATTCCGGAGAAGGTGCAGACGGCGGTAAAGGACGCCGTGTATGCGGAATCCGCCGCTCTGAATCTGCAGGAGGCGGACTGCTATGAGAAGGCGGAGATCCGGGAGGACGATCCGGAGCTGCTGCAGCTTCTCGCCAGGAAGCAGTCGGAGGTGTCGGCGGTGATCACCTATCAGTTCGGCTCCGAAACCCGGGTGGTGAACAGCGACACCTATTATCCCTGGCTGACGGTCCATGAGGACGGCACGAAGGAGCTTGATAAGGCGGCGGTGCGGGCCTATGTGGATGCCCTGAAGGCGGAGACGGATACGGCGGGAACCACCCGGGATTTCGTCACGGCTGACGGCCGGACGGTGCAGGTCACCGGACCCTTCGGCTACAAGATGTCCGCGAAGAAGGAGACAGAGCAGCTCATGGCGGATATCCTGTCCGGTGAGCAGATCACCCGGGAGCCCGTTTATACCCGTGTGGGCGTGCAACGGGATGCGCCGGAATACGGCAGCTCCTATGTGGAGGTGGATCTCACGAAGCAGAAGGTCTATCTCTTCGTGGACGGGCAGCAGATCCTGGAGACGGACTGTGTCACCGGCAACGCGAGACGCCGCATGAACACGCCGGAGGGTATTTATTCCATGACCTACAAGACGAAAAATGCCACGCTTCGGGGACCGGGCTACGCCACCCACGTGAACTACTGGATGCCCTTCAACAAGGGAATCGGACTGCACGATGCCACCTGGCGGAGCAAATTCGGCGGCGAAATCTATGCCCGCAGCGGCTCCCACGGCTGTGTCAACCTGCCCCTGGAGGCGGCGAAAACCATCTACGAGTACGTCGGAAAGGGCTTCCCTGTGATTTGTCATGCGTAAGGAGTGATTTTTATGCGAAACAGAAGAATATTTAAGACGGTTTTGCTTGGGCTAATGCTTTCGGCCCTCAGCTGCCCGGCTGCAGCCTACGCGGAAGTCGGCCCGGGTGCGGGGATGACGTCGGCCGGAATTGGGGCGACACAGGAAGCCCAGGCGGCAGCAGAGGCAGCAGCGAATACGCTTTCCCAGGAGACGGCAGCACGGCTCGCAGCGCTCCTGAAAAATACGGAAACAGCGAAGAAGACGGACCAGATTATTCTGGTGATCGACCATCAGCTGAGCCTCTGGAACAAGAAGGCAGACGGCAGCTTTACGAATGCCCTTGCCTGCTATGCCGGCTACGGCCGGAACGGCCTGAAGCCTGCGGCAGAGCGGCAGGAGGGGGACGGCACCACACCCATCGGCAGCTTCCCGATTCTGACGGCCTTCGGCCAGGGAGAAAACCCGGGAACCGCTATGACCTGGCGGAAGATCACGCCGCAGTCCTACTGGTCCGGCGAGGAAAGCACCTACAACACCTGGGTGGAGAGCAGTACGCCCATCGGCGGCGAGCATCTTCAGGACTACAGCATTTGCTATGAGTATGCCATGGCGGTGGGCTTCAATGTAAATCCCACGGTATACAAGCGGGGCTCGGCCATCTTCCTGCATGTGAAGAACCCGGAGACCTGGAGCTCCAGCGGCTGCGTCAGCGTGGAGCGGTCCAGGATGCTGTCTCTGCTTTCTGCCTGTCATGACGGTGCCTATATCATGATCGTGCCGTCCGAGGCGGACATTGCGCAGTACTAAGCAGTTACGCAATATAAACAGAAGGAGAAACACCAATGCACTGGAAAAGATCCGCTGCCCGGGACTACCTGCTGATGACCGTCGGGGTCTGTCTGATGGCTGTTGCCGGCAGCAATATCTATGATTCCATGGGACTCGTTACGGGAGGCGTGACGGGTCTCGCCATTATTATCAAGAAGCTTTTCGGGCTTCCCCTGTGGCTCACCAATACCGTGATCAATATCCCGCTCTTTGTGGCGGGCTATTTTGTCTGCGGCAAAAAGTTCATCGGCCGCACCATCTATGCCACAATGCTCACCTCTCTGGTCTTTATGCTCCTCCCGACCACGGAGCTGATCCCCAATGAGGACCTGTTCCTGGGCTCTGTCTTCGGCGGCATCCTCATGGGACTGGGCGGCGGCCTCGTTTTCATTGCCCATGCCACCACGGGCGGCACAGACCTGCTGGCGGCCATCCTCCGGAAGCTCTTCTTCCGGCATCTCAGTCTGCCGCAGGTCATGCAGGTCCTGGACGGCATCATTGTCCTCATCGGCCTCGGCATCTTCGGCATCACCAACAGCCTCTATGCCATCGTGTCCATCTACATCTTCACGAAGATTTCCGACAGCCTCATCGACGGCATGCATTTCGCCAAGGCGGTCTACATCATTTCCCCGAAGACGCAGGAGATTGCGGCGCGGATTCTGTCGGAGCTGGACCGCGGCGTGACGGGCATTGCCGCCCGGGGCATGTACTCGGATGAGAAGCGGGAAATGCTGTACTGCGTCCTGTCCAATCGGGAGACCACAACCCTGAAGGACCTGGTGTCGGAGATCGATCCCCAGGCCTTTGTCATTGTTTCGGATGTGCGGGAGGCCCTGGGAGAGGGCTTTACCCGGGAAAAGGTTTACGGAGAACAGGAGACGAAGCGTTAACTATGAAATTCTACTATGCACCCATGGAGTCCATCACCGGCTATCCCCTGCGGAATACCCAGTATGCCCTGTTCGGCGGGCTGGACAAGTACTTTACCCCCTTTGTGTCGGCCAATGAAAGCGGCCGCTTCACCGGCCGGGAGGGGAGAGACCTGGCGCCGGAAAACAATACGGGGCTGTCCATCGTACCCCAGATTCTGACCCGAAACCCGGAGCATTTCCTCTGGGCGGCAGAGAGCATGACGGCGCTCGGCTATCAGGAAATCAACTTCAACCTGGGCTGCCCCAGCGGCACGGTGGTGGCGAAGGGAAAGGGCTCCGGCTTTCTCCGGGATGTAGATGCGCTGGACGAATTCTTCGAGACCCTGTTTTCTTCCTTTGATAAGGCGGGGCTCCGGCTGCAGCTTTCTGTAAAAACCCGCATCGGTGTTGTTTCCCCCGCGGAGGCCCCGGAGATTCTCAAGGTTTACAACCGCTATCCCATTTCCGAGCTGACGGTGCATCCCCGGCTGCAGAAGGACATGTACCGGAATTCCTGCAACTGGGAGGTGTTCCGCATGTTCTATGAGGAGAGCAAGGCACCCGTCTGCTACAACGGCGACATCCGCTGTCCGGCGGACTATCAGCGCCTGCTGCGTGAATTCCCGGACCTCTCTGCCGTGATGCTGGGCCGGGGACTGGTGCGGAATCCGGCACTGGCCCGGCAGCTCCGGGGCGGCGCATCGCTGCAGCTTTCGGAGCTGAAGGCCTATGTGCAGCTTCTCCTCGAAAAGTACCAGGCGGAGATCCAGGGCGAGCGGAATGTGCTCTTCAAGCTGAAGGAAAACTGGAACTACCTGGGAGAGCTCTTCCCCGCAGATGAGCGCTTCCGGAAGGAGCTCCGCAAATCCAAAAATCTCATGGAATACAAGATCGCGGTGCGTTCCCTTCTCAACAGCGGATGCTTTGCCGGGACTGAAAATAAAGGAGAAGGCGGGCAGGCGGCAGAAGGAGCGGGGGCATGCTGATCGAATATCCTTCCTATATGGAAAAGTTCCGCTGTGTGGGCGGCAGCTGCCCGGATACCTGCTGCGCGGGCTGGATCGTGGATGTGGATGAGGAAAGCTACGATTATTATCAGACGGTGCCGGGAAAATTCGGCGAACGTCTCCGGCAGCACCTAAAGGACGAGGACGGCGCAAAATACTTTCCCATGACCCCGGAGAAGCGCTGTCCCTTCCTGAACCGGCAGAACCTCTGCGACATCTTTACTGCGCTCGGCGAGGATCGGCTCTGCCAGGTCTGCACGGAGTATCCCCGCTGGTACACGCGGTTCGGCTATTATGAGCAGCAGGACCTGAGCCTTTCCTGCATGGAGGCGGCGCGGCTCTTCTTCACTGAGCCGGAGATCAGCTATTGCAGGGCAATGTCGGCGGATCCGGGAACCGGGCTTACGCCGGCAGAAGAGGCGGTGCTGGTGCAGACCCTGGCCGTGCGGAACGAGGGACTCTCGATTTTGCAGTGTGAGGAACCGCTGCATACAAAGCTTTCAGAGCTGCGCCGTCTGGCGGAACTGCCGGAGGAACAATCCGAAGCAGCAGAGGCCGCGAGGCTTAAGACATTGTTGGCGCTGCTGGATGAGCTGGATCCGCTGAATGACGAATGGAAGGCGGTCATGCAGAGTCTCCACAACCTGTGCAGCAGCCGGACAGCGGCAGAGAAAACCATAGAGGCGCTTCGTCTGCTGCGGGAAAGTCCGGAATATCAGGCATGGTTCACGAGACTCGCGATGTATTTCTGGTTCCGCTATCTCCTGGACGGTGTGCAGCAGGCCTATGAAGAGGAGGCAGCAGATCTGAACCTGAATATGGCACCGGGCTTCCGTATGCTGGAGCGGAGCCTCCGAACCCTCGAGCTTATGTGCGTTGCCCGGCTCCGGGAGACGTGCGGATTCGCATGGCCGGAGACATTGTCCTCGGGATTCCGCGTGGAGGACATGATGGATGTGGCGCACATTTTCTCCAAGGAAGTGGAGCACGATGCGGAAAATCTGGAGATTTTGCAGTGGCATTAGAAAAATTTGTGCTATACTACAGAGTCAGTTAAATGCGTATAACTGTTTAGCAGTATATCGCGGGGAATAAGGAGGTACATTTATGCGTGAAATATTGCCGGGGATTTATGAGCTTCCCCTGGAGAGTCAGAGCGATCCGGGGGTGAAGGCCATAAAGCTGTTTCTCATTCCGGGAAAGCCGGGCAGCCGCAGCCTCCTGCTCGATACCGGCTTCAAAACCGCGGACTGTCTCGAAAAGCTGCAGGAAGCGCTGGCGGCGCTGCAGATTTCTGTCACCGACCTGGACGTTTTTCTGACCCACCGGCACCATGACCATTGCGGTCTCTGCAGCATTCTGGCCAAGCAGGGCGCGGTGATCTACATGAACCCGGAGGAGGAGCGGCATGCCTACGACTGCCTCAGCTACAAGCTGACGGCGGAGAGCCTCGAGGCCCAGAAGCAGGTGCTGCGCTCTGTGGGTGTCACCTACGAATGTGCGCCGGAAATTTTCAGCTTCTTTCGGCGGATACAGGAAAAGATAGCGGCCCACGGCCAGTGGGTGCTGGCCTCGGAGGCATTTCCCTATCGGGCCATGCAGGCGGGAGACGCCTTCGACTACGGCGACTATCGTTTTCGGGCGCTGGCGCTGCCGGGACATACCCGGGGACAGCTGGGCCTCATTGAGCGTGACAAAAAAATCGTCTTTTCTGCGGATCAGCTGATCAACGGCATGTCCCCCATCGTGGCCACCACCTATCCGGACGAGGGCCTGCTCACGGGCTTTTTTCAGTCCCTTGAATGGATCAAGCACAATTGCCGGGAGGGCTGGCGGATCTTCCCGGCCCACGGCGAGGAAATCAAGGAGGTGGGACCTGCGGTGGATCAGACGGTGTTCTCCTACCTCACGAAGCTTTCCAAGGCGCGGAATGTGCTGAGGACCGAGGGGGTAATGCAGGACGGCAGCCGCCGGGAGTTCACCTGCCGGCACATTTCCGAGGCGGTATACGGTATACAGAAATATCCGGAGACGGAGTCAGACTTTTTTAAATACAAGATGACCCTGACGAAAACCTATTCCCTGCTGGAGTATCTCCACGACGAGGGCTTCCTCACACGGCGGGAGCAGGACGGTATTTTCTTCTGGGCATTGAAGGAACAGGGATAAGGAGCAGAACTTGGCAGCAAGCATTTTAAACATGGAGCACCTCAGCAAGGTGTTCACGGAACGACAGATTCTCAACGATGCGGATTTTTCCATTCAGGAGGGCGAGAAGGTGGCGCTCATCGGCGTGAACGGCACCGGAAAATCGACTCTGCTTAGGATGGTGGCGGGTCTTGTGGAGCCGGATGAGGGCAATGTTGTCCGGCGGCGGGGACTGAGCATCCGCTTCCTCCCGCAGAATCCCGCATTTCAGCCGGAGGACAGCATTCTGGAAGCCATTGTCCATGACAATGAAGGAAAGCAGCACATTTTTAATCTGGAGGCAGAGGCCCGGAAGCTGCTGAACCGCCTGGGCATCAGCGACTTCTCCCAGAAGGTGGGAACCCTGTCCGGGGGACAGCGGAAGCGTGTGGCGCTGGCGTCCACGCTCCTGTCCACAGCGGACCTTCTGGTGCTGGACGAGCCCACGAACCACCTGGACGGTGCCATGTCCGAGTGGCTGGAAAGCTATCTCAAGGGCTTCCGGGGCACGCTTCTCATGGTGACCCATGACCGCTATTTCCTGGACAGCGTCTGCAACCGCATCGTGGAGCTGGACCAGGGAAAGCTCTATTCCTATGAGAGCAATTATGAGGGCTACCTTGCTCTGAAGGCAGAGCGGATGGATATCGCCAAGGCCCAGGAGCGGACACGGCAGAACATTCTCCGGACGGAGCTTGCCTGGATCCGCCGGGGCGCCAAGGCCCGGACCACGAAGCAGAAGGGCCGGATTCAGCGCTACGAGAAACTGTCCGCCATGCATGGCCCGACGCCGGAGGAGGAAATGAAGCTTTCCTCCATCAGTACGCGCCTGGGGAAGTCCACCATCGAGCTTGATCATGTGACGAAGGGCTATGCAGGAAAAACTCTGATTCAGGACTTTACCTATAACTTCCTGCGGAACGACCGTATCGGCATCATCGGCCCGAACGGTGTCGGAAAATCGACGCTCGTAAAGCTGATTGCCGGGTGGCAGCAGCCGGACAGCGGCGAGATCCGCATCGGTCAGACGGTGCGAATCGCCTACTTCAGTCAGGAAAATGAAGCGCTGGACGGCAGCCAGCGGGTCATTGACGCGGTGCGCTCCATTGCGGAATATGTCCATACCACGGACGGTCTGGTGAGTGCCAGTGTCATGCTGGACCGCTTCCTCTTCCCGCCCTCGCAGCAGTTCATGAAGGTGGAGAAGCTGTCCGGCGGCGAGAAGCGGCGTCTGTATCTTCTTCGGGTGCTGATGAGCGCACCCAATGTGCTGATTCTCGACGAGCCCACGAACGACCTCGACATTCGCACCATGACGATCCTTGAGGACTATCTGGACCGCTTTGCGGGCATCGTCATCACCGTGTCCCACGACCGCTACTTCCTGGATCGTGTGGTGAACCGGATCTTTGCCTTTGAGGGAGACGGCAAAATCTCCCAGTATGAGGGCGGCTTCACCGATTATCAGGTGGAGTTCCTGCGGCGGCATCCCGAGCTGGACGGAAGCCAGGGGATTTTCTCCCAGGCCGGAGCCATTGCGGGCATCGGTACGGGCAGCGGCGCGGTAAGTGCATCCGGCGCGGGTGCCGGTGCTGCGGCGATAAATGTCGGTGCTGCCGGTTCGGCTGCTGGTGACGCAGCCGCAAATGGCACGGCAGCCAACAGCAAAGGCAAGGGCTGGTCCAGTCCCCACAAGCTGAAGATGAGCTACCAGGAGAAGAAGGACTGGGAGACCATTGAGGCGGACATCGAGACGCTGGAGCAGAAGCTTGCGGATATCGAGGCGGAGTATTTAAAGTACGCCAGCGACTTCCACAAGCTGGCGGAGCTCACCAAGGAAAAGGAAGCGCTGGAAGAGACGCTGGAGCAGAAGATGGCGCGCTGGGAATATCTCACGGAGCTGCAGGAGAAGATCGAGGCACAGTAAATACGGATGGAAGCAGAGTTCAGAAATGCGGAAAATACCATAGAGGTGAAGCTGACCGGAGATGCCTGGAAGTGCATGCGGATATTGCATGAGCGCCCGGAGACCGTCAGCGCTGCCGTGGATTACCTGGCAGACAGAACCGGCTGGAAGGCGCGGCATATCGCGGACGTGCTGCTGAAAAGCCTGGTGCAGCAGGGCTACCTCCTGCCCCGGAGCTTCCGCTTTACCGGGGAGGGCGAAAGACTGTACCGGCAGCAGCTGGCCTGCTGGCAGGCCATTGTCTGGCGCATGCGGGACTGGCCGCTGCCCCAGGAGGTGGTGCAGGACATGGCGGACCGGATGCTGGGAGATGTGACCACTGACTTCCTCGCAGGCTCCCTGGATCGGATGGAGTTTGATCAGCTGCGGGAGGGCGCCGACGCGGAGAGTGAGCGCATATCCGAAAGCGATTTCCAGGGGATTCTCCGCCACGGCAGCTACCGGGTGGAATTCACGCTGCTGGACGGGAACGGCGATTTTTCCGTCTGGAATGACTGCTTTGCCCGGAGTCTTCAGCTCATCATTGAACCGCTGCGCAGCCGGCTGCAGCTCAGCTGGCAGAGTCCGACGGCGGAGCTCCTGGGTCTATCTTACACGCTCTCCGGGAAGACCTGTCACGTCGCGGCGGAGAACAATACGGTGGAGATTTCCCTTCTGGCCCTCAGCTTCGAGCGGGTTCCCGCCTATCGACTGCTGGATGGGGAAATGTCTTTGGTGCTGGAGGTCCGGGCGCAGAGCGGTGAAGTGCAGCAGGTGCCGCTGCGGCTCTTGCTGCCCCTCTTGTATGTATGACGTATCAAGGAAGGTGCTATGAAACAGGATGATGAAGCCTATCGCTATCTTTTGACACTTCTTTCCCTGCGGGAGGCACGTCCGGCGGGAAAGGTCAGTCTCCAGGAGGTGGCGGAGCAGCATAAGGTACACCGTTCCACGGTGATGCGTTCCCTGCTTCGCTACCGGGAGCAGGGCCTGCTGGATGAAGGCTATGCCTTGACCGAACAGGGGCAGCAGTGGATGGCCGCCGAGGGAAAGAAGATCCGCCGGATCGCGGATTTCCTGCAGCAGAACCAGCTGGAGAAGGAACAGGCCCTTGTGGATGCCCGACGCATTGTGAGTGTCTGCAGCGAGGAAACCGCCATGCTGCTTTCCAATATGCCCTACCGCTGCGGCAGCTGTCCCCGGCAGACCAGAGAAGCTATGGTCCAGTGGCACGGTCTGTCCGGTGCCGAGCTGCTGCCGCAGCTTCGGGACATGATCCCGAGCGGTGCGGCGCTTGCCGCCGTTTTCTTCCGGCGGGAGCGGGGAGAGGTGCTCCATGAAATGTCCATGGCCAGCGAGGGCTTTGAACGGACCGCCGAGCTTATACTCACGCCGGGAGACGAGCATCTCCTGCTGCGCTGCCGCACCATGACCCAGCAGTCCATCGTGGGCCGCTGGTACGAGGGCATGGCTGCCAGCCTGTCCTGCGAATACAACGGCGGCTGGCAACCCCTGGAGATCATCAACGGAAAGGCGGAGATTCCTCTGCGCTATTTCTGGATTTCCTATCGAAGCGACAGCCGGAAGCTCCGGGGCATCGCCCGGCTCCGTATGGGCTGCAGCGCCGGCCCCTCCGCCATGGGCATGCAGTCCGTGATCCTGGAATTCAGGATCATTGCCCGGTAACGATCCGCCGGGCTGAGCATTGCGGGTACCTGATGAACCGTTAATCCCTGCTAACTCGGGATTGGCCCGCATTTCCTTTTTCTTCAAATTTTTTTCACAAAGAATTCACAAAAATTCGTGCGCTTTCGCAACATAAATTCACGCAAAACTGCGGCAAAGCGTTTCTTTTTTAGCCTGGATTCGGCGAATACCCCCGCGTTGCGGGGGTTGCACGCTGCTAACTTTTCGGTTGACATACGCCATCTCTTTTTTTACAATCCCTTTCGTGTGCAGACTTTGTATAGATTTTCGGCGATTTCAGCGTAAATCTATGCATCGTACAATTTTTTTTAACAATAAGGTTAGCGAAAACTAACCTATTTTTCTGTATCCACAAACATTATCCAACATAGAACAAGAGGGAAGAGGAAAAGCGATGAATATGGATAAGCGATTGCGGCAGCTTCAGAAGGCGCTGCGGGCAGGGCTGTATCGGAAGCAGCTGATCAGCGCCTGCGTGGGTGTCACGGTGGTGTCCGGTGCAGGTATCGGACGCTATGTCTACGAATCCAAGCAGGCAGAGACCGCCATGGACAACCTTCGAAAGGTGAAGGAGGAGGCTGCGAAGGAGGCAGAAACCGCTGCCGCCGAGGATAGCCTGGAGGTGGAGGACGGCCTCACCGTTCAGAGCACCTACGAGGAGCTCTTCAAGCAGAACCCGGATCTCGTGGGCTGGCTCACCATCGAGGGCACGAAGATCGACTATCCGGTGATGTGGACACCGGAGGATCCGGAGTACTACAGCCACCGGGGCTTCGATAAGGAGGAGAGCAAGAACGGCCTTCTCTTTATGGATGAGCTTTCCGATGTCAATGAAGACGGCGGCAACCTCATCATCTACGGTCACAACATGAAGAACGGCTCCATGTTTGCCGATCTCATGAACTACCGGAAGGAAAGCTATTACCAGCAGCATCCCATGATCCAGCTGGACACCCTGTACGACAGCCGCCTCTATGAGGTGGCCGCCGTGATGAAGTCCGACGATCTCACCGAGCTGCCCTACGCCTTTACCAGTGCCGACGATGAGGACGCGGCGACGGTTCTGAAGCTCGCGAAAGAGAATGCCCTTTACGATACCGAGGTGGAGCTGGACAGCAGTGCCGAGTACCTGACACTTTCGACCTGTGACTATAGCAAGACAGACGGCCGCCTGGTGGTGCTGGCCCGGAGGATCAAGTAATGGAAAAATTTTTTCAGCAGCTGAAAAAGGCCATGACCCGCTTCCTGAGCCTCGCGCTTCTCACGGCGGGTCTGAGCTTCGGCGCGTCCGTTCCGGCCTATGCCCTGTCGGCAGGCACCTACACCGTGACTGTGAAGCCCTATTACCGGGATCCGGTCACCGGCGTCATTGAGGACCCGGGCAACAACGAGGCGGTGGGCCAGGGCATGTGCGAGCGCATGTGCGGCTCCACGGGTCTCCTCGAGGTGGAGAGCGACGGCAGCATGTACCTGACCGTCCGCTATTACTTAAGCTCCTTTGTGCATGACCCGAGCTTTGAGGAGCGTACCAGCGGCGGCAGCAGCTTTGGCAGCGCCATCAGCTACCAGATCATGCAGACGAAGGACCCCGTGGAGGGCGCTGCGAACATCGAAGATAAGTACGGCTACACCGACTTCCGGCTGCCCGTCAGCAGCATCGACTCTACCTTCCGTGGCAAGGCCTACATCAACCCGCCCGGAAAGCACGTGGTCTACTATTTCCAGGCCTCCAACCCGGTGGCGGGCTCCGGCGACTTCACCACCAGCGGCACTGCCCAGGAGGCCAATGTCTCCGCTTCCGCAGAATCCGCTTCCCAAAGCTATTCGGATGCGCAGTCGGTGATGGGAGACATCCTGGACAGCAGCGACGCAGAAGAGGAGGACAGCAGCGTGCGTGCCGCCGGCAGCAAGAGCAGCAGTAAGAAAAGCAGCAGCTCCGGCAGCGGTGCAAGCAGCGACAGCAGCACCGGCGATACGGACAATAACGGCAGCGGCAGCGCGGATGACGAAGTGACTGGCATCCCCTTAAGGCCCAAGGATCTGGTGAGTCTCACCACCGGCGAAACCACGGCGGTGCAGGATACAAGCAGTAAAGCAAGCACTGGTGCAGCGGACGAGGATCTGTCTCTCCAGACGAAGTACGACCTCGACAGCGTGGACCTCACAAAGGCGAGAAAGCTGACGGATCCCATTCTGGAGGCGGCCACCGGCATTGCGGGCACCACCGACGGCGTGGTTTTGGACCTCAGCAGCACAAGCAGTACGAAGAGTGCGAAGGACAGCCGGGTCAGCACCAATAAGCTGGTGATGCTCCTCCTGCTTCTCGTCAGCGCCGGTCTCCTCGGCTGGTTCGGCTTCGTGCAGATCAAGCAGAAGCAGCAGCGGCAGCAGGAACAGCTGCCGAAGGAAAGCGACGTACTGGAGACGAGCGATGCAGATGCACCGCAGACAGAAAACAATTCGACAACGGCAGCAGAGTCTCCGCTCGAGATCGAAGCTTTGACAGAACCTGCAGTACAAAATGAGAGCGCCGGGGAGGGAGGACAGCATGAAGAAAATGAATAAGCGTCTGGCAGCTGCCGGCATCGCCGCGATGACAGCACTCACCCTGCTGACGGGCTGCGTGGACCAGAGCGGCACGTCGAAGGTGACGAATACAGAGGGCAGTGCCGGCAATGCTGATGCGCTCCGCCTCATCGCCACGAGCCCCGCGGTCGCCGACATTATGGCACGGCTGGACATCGACCTCGTCGGGGTCTGCAGCACCAGCCTCTCCACATTGCCGTCCCGCTACAGTGAAACCACCACCGTGGGCACGGCACCCAGCCCGGATATGGAGATCATCAAGACCCTGAACCCGGACTATGTCATCGGACCCGCCGCCCTTCAGGGCGACATCCAGTCCGGTCTGGAGGCCGCCGGCGTCAAGGGCCTCTTCCTCAATATGGAGAGCATCGAGGGCCTTTACAAGAGCGTGGAGCAGCTCGGCGACCTCTTCGGACGACAGGCCGAGGCCCAGGCAATGCTTGATGAGTTCTCCGCCTTTTATTACGAGTACAGCAAGGAAAACGAGGGCAAGGAAAGCCCGAAGGTTCTGGTGCTCATGGGACTCCCCGGCTCCTATGTGGTGGCCACGGGCAAGAGCTACGTCGGCAGCCTCGTGCGTCTCGCGGGCGGCACCAATGTCTATGAGGACGGCGAGAGCAATTTCTTGGTGGCCAACACCGAGGACATGCAGACCAAGGACCCGGACATCATCGTCCGGGCGGCCCATGCCATGCCCGAGGACGTGGTGCAGATGTTCAAGGAGGAATTCGAAACCAACGACATCTGGAAGCATTTCCGCGCGGTGCAGGAGGGACGGGTCTACGACCTGCCCTATGATTCCTTCGGCATGAGCGCGAAGCTCAATTATCCGGAGGCTCTGGAGATCCTGGAGCCCATGCTGTATGGGGAGTGAAATGATGGCAGAAGAAAAACAGAAACAGAAGCCGGTGCTGCTTTCCTTTATCGCGGTGAGCCTCCTGCTTCTCATCATGATGTATCTGGCCGCCAACACCGGCAGCCTGAATGTGACGGTGGGGCAGCTCTTAAAGGGCCTCTTCGTGGAATATGATGCCAATGTTGCCGCCGTCTGGGACCTGCGCTTTCCCCGCATTATCATCGCAGCGCTGGGCGGTGCGGCACTGTCGGTTTCCGGCGTGCTGTTCCAGGCCTGCATGAAGAATCCCATTGCGGATCCCGGCGTCATCGGCGTGAGCTCCGGGGCCAGCTTCGCAGCAGCATTGATTGCGGGACTTTTTCCGTCCCTTTACTTTTTTACGCCCCTCTTTGCGTTTCTCGGGGGCATCGCAGCCTGCGGCCTGGTCTATCTCCTGGCCTTTAAGAACGGGCTGAATCCTTTGAGGGTGATTCTGGTGGGCGTGGCCGTCAATGCGGTCTTCACCGGCCTCACCCAGGCGTACAATGCCATGACCGGCGGCAGCCTCACCGGCGTCGCCTCCATCGCAAACGCCAGCATTTCCCAAAAGACATGGGAGGACGTCTACATCATCACAGGCTATGCAGTCCTCGGCCTGATTTTAGCGTTCCTCATGTTCTATAAATGCGACCTTCTGTCTCTCAGCGACCAGACGGCGCGCAGCTTAGGCGTGAATGTGACCGGTGCACGGATCACCGTGTCCCTCATCGCCGTGGTGCTGGCCGGTATTGCGACGGCAGAGCTGGGCGTGGTGTCCTTCATGGGCCTCATCGCTCCCCACATTGCCCGCATACTGGTCGGCTCCCGCCACCGGGTGCTGATCCCCTTTTCAGCCCTCGGCGGCGCCTTGCTGCTGCTTCTTGCGGATACCCTGGGACGGACCATTGCAGCACCCTATGAGATTTCGGCGGCGATTCTGTTGTCCATTCTCGGCGGCCCGCTGCTGATATTGCTGATCAGAAGGAGTGACAAGACCTATGGCATATGAAAATGCAATGGAGGTGCGTAAGCTCAGCTTCTCCTACGATGGCACGGAAAACATCCTGACGGATCTGGATCTCAGCATCCCGAAGGGAAAGATCACTGTGCTTCTTGGGGCCAACGGCTGCGGCAAGAGTACGCTCTTTAAGCTCATGACCCGGAACCTCTACCCCGACAGCGGCGAGGTCTTTCTCGGGCAGCAGAATATCGAAGACCTGGGACTCCGGGACTTCGCCCGGCAGGTGGCCATCGTGCACCAGAGCAACACGGCCCCGCCGGATCTCAATGTTGAAACCCTCGTGGGCTACGGAAGGACGCCCTATCTCGGTGCCTTCCAGACCGCCGGGAGCCGGGAGGATCAGGAGGCCATCGAATGGGCCCTGAAGGTGACCCGGGTGGAGAAATACCGGAAGCGGCAGGTTTCGGCCCTCTCCGGCGGCCAGCGCCAGCGCGTCTGGATCGCCGTGGCCCTCTGTCAGATGACGGACATACTGGCCCTCGACGAGCCCACCAATGCCCTCGACGTGCGCTACCAGCTCGAGATCATGAAGCTCGTGCAGGAGCTGAACCGGGAATACGGCATGACCATCATGATGATCCTTCACGACATCAACCAGGCCATGAAGTACGCCGATGAGATCGTCGGTATGCGGGACGGCCACATCATCGGCCACGGCCGCCCGGAGGATGTCGTGACCGAGGACTTTATCGAAGCCCTGTACGGCGTCCGCCTGCCCATGACGGAGATTGAGGGCCGGAAGTACGTCCTGACAGTGTAGGACAATGTCTTCTGCCTGAGCCTGCGGGGCGAGGGCAGGGAAAGTGTTTTCAACAGGATCATGTCCTGAAGAAATAAATGAACACAGTAAACATGACGTATTCCAATACTTTGACAACAGGAATAAGTCAAACAAGACCCTGAACACAGGGAGAAAGTGAGGATTTCTATGTTTAAGAAGTTCGCCGTAACAATG